>JAENZK010000311.1 GCA_016841285.1 Guptibacillus hwajinpoensis
GTAGCTTTTTATTTCTAATCATATGGTGGGTTATGAGTTATTTAATTCATTACGGGCTCATTCATGCGAAAAGGATCTTTGGCTTTTATTTGATAACGATTATTTATTTAGGGTACTTAGATACATTTACAAAGTATGAGGCAGGAAATGCTATCATTAGAACAATATTGATTGGTTTTATTATGCTAGGAACCTTGCAAATGTTGCGATTAAGAGAAAAGGAAGAAGTGAAGATTCGTTCTTATTGGCTGGTTCCGTTATCGTTAATGATCGTTCTTGCAATTGTGATTGGATTATACGGTCCGAAAGCGGGTCCGCAATGGCCAGATCCTGTTCCTTTTATTAAAAGTGCGGCAACAGGCGAATTCTTAGGAAGTTCAGTCAATAAAATTGGTTATGGCGTTAATGACTCCAAGCTAGGCGGTGCTTTTATTAATGATGATACAACCGTTTTTACCGCAGAAGTAAAAAAGGCCCATTATTGGCGTATTGAATCCAAGGATTATTATACCGGAAAAGGCTGGATCACCACAGAAAGCTATCCGAAGGCATTCATTGATAAAAATTATATTGATTTGGGTGTTTTTGAAAATGTAATGAAAGAAGAAAATATAAGTGAAAAAATAAACATAAAAGATATCGGTGATCATCCGCATATTGTCTACCCATTAGACCTTCGTGCAATTAAAACCGACCAAAATGTGCAATTATTGATGGAACGATCTTCAGGTAAACTTTTTACCGAAAAAGATGGTAAGGAGATTCAATTGGATTCCTATCAAATAGTTTACGATTATCCTCTTTTTTCGATAGAAGCCTTAAAACTAGCAAATCGAGGGGATAATGCCTATATTAAAGAGTTTTATACACAACTTCCGGAGGAATTACCGGAACGAGTGAAAGACCTTGCCAAAGAGATCACAGAAAATAAAGTGACGAGGTATGAAAAAGCGAAAGCGATTGAATCTTATTTTGCAGCGAATGGTTTTACGTATGAAACGAAAAATGTGGCGGTTCCTGAAGAGGATCAGGATTATGTTGACCAATTTTTATTTGAGTCGAAAAAAGGGTATTGTGATAATTTTTCTACATCGATGATTGTCCTTCTACGTTCATTGGATATTCCGGCAAGATGGGTAAAGGGCTATACACAAGGGGAATTTAGTAAGGTGCTTGATGATGATGCCAAGCTTTATGAAGTGAAAAATTCAAATGCCCACTCTTGGGTTGAAGTATACTTTCCGGGCATTGGTTGGGTACCGTTTGAACCAACACAAGGATTTAGCAATGTTAACGTGTTTACGGAAAGTAGTGTACCTACTGCTTCCCAGGTTGATCAGGATGAAGATCTTGAAAACGAACAGAAAAAGAAGGAAGAAGAGAAGAAAAAGGAAGGCAAAGATAATAATAGTAGTAGCTTCTCTTTAAGTAATTTAAATATTCCTTTTAAAGAAATCGGTATTTTCGCAGCGGTCGCTCTGCTGGTGGTGGGATTATTAGTAAAGTTTAAACCGAAATGGTATCCGTATTGGATCGTCATGAATTATCGGATTCGTAAAAAGAAGCTTGAGGAAAAAGAAGTTTTCGATGCTCTCTTCCTGTTATTAGAAAATAAGGGCATGAAGATTCAAGGTGGGGAAACTCTTAGAGAGTATGCCGTACGGGTAGATGAACATTTAGGAACGTCGGAGATGAAAAAAATAGCGGAAATTTATGAGAGATTGTTGTACTCAAAATTTGATAAAAAGGCAGAAGAATGGGATGTCATCTTAGAGTTGTGGGAAAAATTAATTAAGAAGATATTGCCTTGACCAACCGACTAGACGTTGGTATTATAAAAGCGAATAATGCACGGGATTTTTTAAGGAAATGTTCGTTATTTTCTTGGAAAGCATAACAAAAGCCATTAGGAGTGAAAAAATTGGAGATTAGAGAACAAGTAAATGAAATGATTTTGGTTTTGGATTTTGGTAGTCAGTATAATCAGCTGATTACGAGAAGAATTCGTGAATTTGGAGTTTATAGTGAACTTCATGACCATGAAATTTCAATTGCTGAAATTAAAAAAATGAATCCAAAAGGAATCATTTTATCTGGCGGACCAAATAGTGTTTACGGTGAAAACACATTTGATTGTGACAGTGAAATTTTTAACTTAGGTATTCCAGTATTCGGAATTTGTTACGGTATGCAATTAATGACTCACAAGTTGGGCGGTAGAGTAGAAAAAGCAAGCCAACGTGAATATGGAAAAGCCACAATTAAACTAGAAAATCAATCAAAGCTTTATAAAGATTTACCGGAAGAACAAGTGGTTTGGATGAGCCATGGTGATTTAGTTGTAGATACTCCAGAAGGCTTTGTTGTTGACGCAACAAATCCATCATGCCCAGTTGCAGCTATGAGTAATGAAGAGGCTGGATTTTACGGCGTTCAATTCCACCCGGAGGTACGCCATTCTGTACACGGCAATGACATGCTGAAAAACTTTGTTTTCGAGATTTGTGGATGCCAAGGGAACTGGTCAATGGAGAACTTTATTGAAATTGAAATGCAGAAAATCCGTGAAACTGTAGGGGATAAGAAAGTACTATGCGCATTAAGTGGTGGTGTTGATTCTTCTGTAGTAGCGGTGTTAATCCATAAGGCGATTGGTGATCAATTAACATGTATGTTTGTTGACCATGGTTTACTTCGAAAAGGTGAAGCAGAAAGTGTTATGAAAACATTCAGTGAAGGATTCCATATGAATGTGATTAAAATTGATGCAAAGGACCGTTTCTTAGGAAAACTACAAGGTGTATCAGACCCTGAGAAAAAACGTAAAATTATCGGTAACGAATTTATTTATGTATTTGATGATGAGTCAAATAAGCTTGAAGGCATTGACTTTTTAGCGCAGGGCACTCTTTATACGGATATTATTGAAAGTGGTACAAAAACAGCTCAAACAATTAAATCACACCACAATGTAGGTGGGCTACCTGAGGATATGAAGTTTAAACTAATTGAGCCTTTGAACACATTGTTTAAAGATGAAGTTAGAGCACTTGGAACTGAATTAGGTATTCCTGATGAAATTGTATGGAGACAGCCGTTCCCAGGTCCGGGACTAGGTATCCGTGTCTTAGGTGAAATTACAGATGAAAAATTAGAAATCGTTCGTGAATCAGACGCAATCCTTCGTGAGGAAGTTAAAAATGCAGGATTAGAACGAGATATTTGGCAATACTTCACAGTTCTTCCTAACATTCGCAGTGTAGGTGTAATGGGAGATGGAAGAACCTACGATCATACAATCGGAATTCGTGCAGTTACATCCATTGACGGTATGACATCTGATTGGGCTCGTATACCATGGGAAGTGCTAGAGAAGATCTCAACAAGAATTGTAAACGAAGTTGCCCATGTTAACCGTGTTGTCTATGACATTACAAGTAAGCCACCAGCAACAATTGAGTGGGAATAAAAAGTTAGTTGAAATTGTAATAAACTGCTAATAAAAGCATAAAATAAAAATACGAATATTTATCATTTTGACTTGATAAATGTTCGTATTTTTTCTGTTGACGACACAATTAGTACCTGTTAGAATAGCAATGTAAGTTTTAGTGGAATAATGAAAATCAACGTCGTATAATGTCGGGAATATGGCCCGAAAGTTTCTACCAAGCTACCGGAAATAGCTTGACTACGAGGTTATATAGTAATAGGTATTTAGCTTTTTTATACCTATACTTGTATTCTTCGATAGTAGTCAAGCTCCTAGTATTTCCGTACTAGGGGCTTTTTGTGTTTTTAGGTGATCTGACTATCTAAATCGAGGAATAAAACAACTTTTTTTATTCAAAAGGAGGATTTCGTATGAAGAAGTATTTCCAGTTCGAACAGCTTGGAACCAATTACAAAAGGGAGTTTATTGGTGGCTTAACAACGTTTTTAGCGATGGCCTACATATTATTTGTGAATCCAAAGGTATTATCCCTTGCTGATGTTCCAGACCTTCCAGCATCAATGAGAATGGATGAGGGAGCTGTGTTTGTTGCAACAGCAGTGGCAGCTGCAGTTGGTTCATTGTTTATGGGTTTTATTGCAAAGTATCCAGTAGCTCTTGCACCCGGAATGGGTCTTAATGCGTTTTTTGCTTATTCTGTTGTATTAGGTATGGGAGTACCATGGCAAACAGCCTTATCCGGTGTTTTAGTATCAGGGTTAATATTTATGCTCTTAACTATTTCAGGTCTTAGAGAAAAAATTATAAATTCAATCCCAGCTGAATTAAAGTTTGCAGTTGGAGCAGGTATTGGATTGTTTATTACATTTATAGGTTTTATAAATGCAGGAATTATTGTTAATAATGATGCAACACTAGTTGGGCTCGGTGATTTAACAAGCGGTCCAGTTTTATTAAGTATTTTTGGATTAGTGGTAACTGTTATTTTAATGGTTCGAGGCATTAATGGCGGTGTGTTTTATGGAATGGTTATCACATCGATTGTAGGTATGATTTTTGGTTTAGTCGATGTTCCTAGTAAACTTATTGATACACCACCAAGTATTGCACCTACTTTTGGGCAGGCATTCTTTCACTTAGGTGATGTATTTTCGATCCAAATGATTACTGTTATTTTGACATTCTTATTCGTAGACTTCTTTGATACTGCAGGTACATTAGTGGCTGTTGCTAACCAAGCGGGGTTAATAAAAGAAAATAAACTTCCTCGTGCAGGAAAAGCGTTGTTTGCAGATTCAGCAGCAACTGTAACAGGTGCAATTTTCGGTTCTTCAACAACTACTTCTTATGTTGAATCTACCGCAGGTGTTGCTGCAGGTGCGCGCTCTGGATTTGCATCAGTTGTAACAGCATGCTTTTTCTTATTAGCTATTTTCTTCTCACCATTATTAAGCGTAGTAACTGCTTCTGTTACCGCACCAGCGTTAATTATAGTAGGTGCATTGATGGTCTCTTCTTTAGGAGAAATCGATTGGAAAAAGTTCGAAATAGCAGTACCAGCTTTCTTGGTAATTATAGCAATGCCATTATCGTATAGTATTGCAACAGGTATCGCGATCGGTTTTATCTTCTATCCGATTACAATGCTTGTAAAAGGAAGAGGAAAAGAAATCCACCCAATTATGTACTTATTGTTTGTGGTCTTTCTACTATATTTTATTTTCTTAGCGTAAAAGGGATTATTCTAAAATATATCAATTTGGGAGACTGGCGATTGTCGGTCTTCTTTTTTAATTGTTAAAAGAGAATTAAATATTTTCGTAGATTTGTGTTGACTTTCTATAAGGTAGGATGATATATTATTAAACGTTCCTTTAAAAAGGAATTAGCTTTTAAAAAAAGAAAGAAAAAAGTTGTTGACTTCCGCGAAATAAGATGTTAAGATAAATCTTGTCGCTGAA
>JAENZK010000312.1 GCA_016841285.1 Guptibacillus hwajinpoensis
GTGAATAATCTACACTTGGGACGTGGGAAAAGTCGCGTTAGCGATTTTGTTCTGTTGTGAACAAAAGGAATATGGAGTTATTACTAGGAATTTTAAGGAAAACAAGGATGAGCTTAGCTGAAGAGACGATATGCCTTATAACTGGAAATTATCCCCTAATATCAAGGTTTAATAATTCTGAAAATTCAGTGATAATTAAATGTGTGTCTAAACATGGGGGAGAGAAAATTGAAAAAGGGTTTCTTAACTTTTATTTTGCTACTTGTAGGTTTATTTTTAGCCGCATGTGGTACTAGCAATACTGCTCAAAATACTTCGGAAGAACAGACAAATTCATCAGAAAATCAAGAGCAAACAACCCAAACTGAAACAAAAAAGGCTTATTCTGTTGCAACTGACAGCAATTTCGTACCTTTTGAGTTTCAAAATCCTGATACAGGTGAAATGCAAGGATTTGATATTGAATTAATACAAGCGCTTGCAAAGGAAGCTGGAGTGGAGATTGATATTGAAACACTTGAATTTAGTGGCTTGATCGCCGGTATGGAGTCTGGTCGTTTTGATATCGGAATTGCAGGCATTACGATTACGGACGAGCGGAAACAAAAGATTGATTTCTCAGATCCATATTACGATGCTGGCCTTATCACAGTTGTTCAAGCAGATAACGAGGATATTTCTTCAATGGACGACCTATCAGATAAAAAGGTTGCGACTCGGACTGGTTCGACAAGCTATGACTATTTAAAAGAGAAGTATCCTGATGCAGAGGTCATTCCTTTTGAGGGAATTGTGGAAGCCTATATGGAATTAAGAAGTGGTCGGATTGATGCTGTTGTCTATGATTCACCAAATGCTAAATATTATGTAAACGAAAAAGCAGACGGTAGTTTGAAAGTTGTTGGCGACATTGTTGAAGCACAACAATATGGTATTGCCTTTAAAAAAGGATCTGAACTTACCCAGCCATTTAATGAAGCACTTGCAAAATTTAAAGAAGACGGCACCTATGATGATATTTATGAAAAATGGTTTGGTGAGCGTCCTTTTGGAACTGAAAAGTAAGATTTATGGCGATTGCGCCTAATTTTGAAAGTGTAGCAGGTTCATTACTTGTTACACTTTTTAACTTCATATAGCTAAATAAGGAGTGAAAGCATGGATGTTTTTTTGAATTCTGAATATATGAAACCAATGCCCTATTTATTAGAAGGGCTTATATATACCATTTTAATTACAATAATTGGATTGCTTTTTGGATTTATTTTTGGAGCATTTACAGGGTTAGGTAGATTATCGAAAAATAAATTCATTTACGGACTCTCCTCAATTTATGTTGAGATTATTAGAGGGACCCCGTTATTGGCACAAATACTTTTTATTTATTTTGGTTTATCACAGTTAATGGGGATAAATATGCATAAAATTGTTGCAGCCATATTGGCCATTGCTTTAAATGCAGGGGCTTATATTGCAGAAATTGTCCGTGGAGCCGTTCATTCAATTGATAAAGGACAAATGGAGGCAGGAAGATCCATTGGGCTGACAAAAAATCAAACGATGCGCTATATCATCTGGCCTCAAGCATTTAAGCGAATGATTCCACCGCTTGGAAATCAATTTGTCATAAGTTTAAAAGATACTTCCCTATTTTCTGCAATCGCAGTAGGAGAAATTGTATATCAGGCAAAAACCTATTATGCTACAACCTTTACAGCCTTCCAAACTTTGACCATGGTTTGTATTCTCTATTTAATCATTACCATTCCGACGTCCATTTATTTAAGAAAAATTGAAAGGAGATTGGATGTATAATGATAAAAGTCAAAAACTTATATAAATCATTTGGACAACTCGAAGTTTTAAAAGGTATAAATATTGAGATGAATGAAAAAGAGGTTGTTTGTGTTATTGGGCCTTCAGGCTCGGGAAAGAGTACATTTTTGCGCTGTTTAAATCTCTTGGAAGAAGTAACAAGTGGAGAAGTCATAGTTGATGGAGAAAATTTAACGGATCCTTCGATAGATATCAATTCAATTCGCTCCAGAGTCGGAATGGTATTTCAACATTTTAATCTATTTCCACATATGACCGTACTAGAAAATATCACGCTTGGACCACGGAAAATCAAAAAGATGAATGAAGGGGGAGCAGAAGCCATTGCATTACGTCTGCTTGATAAAGTTGGCTTGTCAGATAAGGCATTCAACTATCCTGACAGTTTATCAGGTGGGCAAAAGCAGCGTGTAGCCATAGCAAGAGCGCTAGCAATGGAGCCAAAAGTCATGTTATTTGATGAGCCAACCTCTGCCCTTGACCCGGAGTTAGTTGGCGATGTGTTACAAGTTATGAAGGATTTAGCCAAAGAAGGAATGACGATGGTTGTCGTTACTCATGAAATGGGCTTTGCTAAGGAAGTAGGAGACCGTGTCCTCTTTATGGATGAGGGCATCATTATGGAAGAGGGTTCACCAGAACAAATTTTTGATAAACCACAAAATACTAGAACACAATCATTTTTAAGTAAGGTATTATAAAAAAAGTGTATGAATACTAATTCATTCAAAAAAGGGTATCTCTTCAAAATGAAGGAATACCCTGTGTTTTCATTTTTCGACATAGTTCACCAATATCCAATTCTATGAACGAATTGGTAATTGAAAGTTTAAAAGGTAAACAATTGAAAAATTACAAGTGAAAACTTTTTGAATTTTTATTTACAGCATCATCCATTTGGTGATATGATTACTACATCAAGGAAAGCTATATCAAGCTTTGTGAATATATTCACACTAAATTTATAACCATCTTATAATTTTATATTTTTTAACCTTTAAGCAATTGTAAAGCTAAATAATAGAGTTATAATTGAAAAAAGAAAAGGTGTGTGACAAGTTTGCACCTTATGTCGGTGGGCTGCCTACATCTTTCTACAAATTTCTGGGGGGAAGGTTGGTAGAAATGACTAACAGGGAAACTAAAAAGGACGTCATATTAATTGGCGCTGGAGTCATGAGTGCTACTTTAGGAACGATTTTAAAAGAGTTAGTACCAGACTGGGAGATTTCCGTATTTGAGAAACTAGCAAATGCAGGGGAGGAAAGCTCTAACGAATGGAATAATGCTGGTACGGGGCATGCCGCACTATGCGAGCTCAACTACACAGTTGAAAAGCCGGATGGTTCGATTGATATTAGTAAAGCTATTAATATTAATGAACAGTTCCAAGTTTCAATGCAATTTTGGTCTTATCTTGTAAAGAACGGGTTGATAAATAATCCACACGAATTTATCATGCCTCTGCCACATATGAGTTTAGTGCAAGGCGAACAGAATGTCGAGTTCTTAAAGAAAAGATTTGAAGCGCTATCAAAAAATCCGTTATTCCAAGGTATGGAATTTTCAGATGATCCTAGCAAACTAATGGAATGGATTCCGCTTATTATGAATGGTCGTACACCAGATGAAGCTATTGCTGCAACACGAATCGACACAGGAACAGATGTCAACTTCGGTGCATTAACACGCATGTTATTTGATCACTTGGAAAGTAAAAATGTTAGTATAAATTACAATCACAGTGTTGATGATATTAAGCGTACAAACGACGGTTTATGGGAATTAAAAGTTAGAAATCTTGAAAAAGGCACAGTTGAACGCCATAGTGCAAAATTCGTGTTTATTGGTGGTGGAGGCGGAAGCCTACACTTACTTCAAAAATCCGACATACCTGAAGGAAAACATATTGGAGGATTTCCAGTAAGCGGACTATTTATGGTATGTAATAAACCTGAAGTTGTTGACCAACATCTTGGAAAAGTGTACGGTAAAGCAAAAGTTGGTGCTCCACCAATGTCTGTGCCGCATCTTGACACAAGATATATAGATAACAAAAAGTCATTGTTATTTGGACCATTTGCCGGATTCTCTCCGAAGTTCTTAAAAACAGGTTCAAATATGGATTTAATAACTTCAATTAAACCGGATAATTTAGTAACGATGATCGCTGCAGGTGCAAAGAACATTCCGTTGACAAAATATTTGATTGAACAAGTTATGTTATCAAAAGAACAACGTATGGAAGAATTACGCGAGTTTATCCCTGAAGCTAAAAGTGAAGATTGGGATATCGTTGTAGCAGGTCAACGTGTTCAGGTTATAAAAGATACCGAAGCTGGCGGTAAAGGAACACTTCAATTTGGTACAGAAGTAATTAATGCTGCTGATGGCTCAATCGCTGCATTACTAGGGGCATCACCAGGTGCGTCAACTGCAGTTCACGTAATGCTTCAAGTAATCAATAAATGCTTCCCGCAGCATGTGAAAGAGTGGGAACCAAAGATCAAAGAAATGATTCCTTCTTATGGATTATCATTAATGAATAATCCAGAGCTTCTAAAAGAAGTACATGCTTCAACTACTGAAACACTTGGTTTAACAGACAAAGAAGCTGTATATAATGATGAAACATTAGTTTTAGCTAATGCCTAATATAGACAAGTTTGTGCAATAATGTACAAGTTATTTACAAAAAATTAATAAACGTAAAGCAGAGGGAGAGTATCCTTCTGCTTTTTTTGTTATAATCAATAAAAAATAGTAAGAAGGTGGTGAATGTATGTTCAATCTTGTGATGAGGAAATGGGAAGAAGCCCTTCTAGATTGGGATATGATGACGAAAACCTCTGGAGATGAAGGTGCAGATAACGCTGAACGTTTCGAAATGCATTTTTATGAGTTCATTGATGAACTAAAGGTTTGGTTCCAAAGTTTAAATCAACCTCCAACCACGGTTGAGGAAGCGGAAAATCTTGATGAAATAAAAGACATTTTGGAACGATTGCCAGCACCGCTTGAACTTAATTTTTATAACGAGCTAGAGTTAATAATTGAAGGAAAATATCAAGTGCGCTATGATTAAATTGGAATTCTGTAACATTTTTGGAAGCAATGGAATAATCATTTGCTTCCATTTTTATTTTACATGGAGGGATTATATATGAAAATTAATAATATTCTTGTGGCTGGTCGCTATGAGGAGGTCTTTCAAAAGCATATGCCTCCGACAATTTCTCAAAGTTTCCGTTTTATAACTGCTGATGAAATTTCTGAAGATGATATGGAATGGGCAGATGCTTATGTTGGTTCTGCACCATCATCTGATTTCGATCTAACAAAACTTAAATGGGTTCATTCTTTTAATGCCGGAGTGAATAATTATTTGGCGGTTGGTGGCTGGCAAGAAAATAATGTGGTCCTTACTCGTACAATATGTTCTTTTGGGCAAAGGATTAGTGAGTACTGTTTAAGCTACATATTAAGAGATCTTCAACATCAGAAATATTTTGAGGAATTGCAAGAAGAGAAAAAGTGGATTCGTAATCCGCCGATCATGTTAAAGGAA
>JAENZK010000313.1 GCA_016841285.1 Guptibacillus hwajinpoensis
CGATTGCCATACAAGAGGATGCTGACGTAGTGGCTGTTAGTATTTTATCAGGTGCCCATAATAAGCTTTGCAGTAAATTGATGGAACTACTAAAAGAGCAGGAAGGTGATGACATTATCTGTCTAGTTGGTGGGATTATTCCTAAGAAGGATATAGAATATCTTGAAAGCATCGGATATGCTGGTGTTTTCACACCTGGATCGGAGCTAGGTGATATTGTTGATTTTGTAAAAGAGAGAACAAAAGACAGAAACCAGGAGTATACTTTGTAATGTTCAAGCATTATTTAGCTGCTTTATAAATGGAGGTGATAGCGTGGGATTAATCGATGATATGTTGAATGGAAGTCAACGAGCTTTATCAAGATTAATAACATTATTAGAAAATGACGAAGAAGCCCGTCAAAAGATTATAAAGAAAATTTTTAAATATACTGGAAATGCTCATATTATTGGTTTTACAGGTCCACCCGGTGTTGGGAAAAGCACAACAGTTGATGCAGTTACAAAAGAATTCCTAAATAGAGGAAAGCGTGTTGGAATTGTTGCAGTTGATCCTAGTAGCCCTTTCTCTCAAGGGGCAGTACTTGGAGATAGAATTCGGATGCAGAGCAACGAAGAAAATGAAAACCTTTTTATTAGAAGTTTGGCAAGCCGTGGAAAACTTGGTGGATTGTCCAAGGTAACTAATGATGTTGTGAAGCTATTAGATGCTTTTGGAATGGATGTTATAATCATTGAAACAGTGGGTACTGGACAATCAGAATATGAAATCGCCAAAATGGCACAAACGACAGTGATCGTTTTGTCCCCTGGTTATGGCGATGGAATCCAAGCAATCAAAGCGGGAATCCTCGAAACCGGTGATATTTTCATTGTTAATAAAGCTGATATGGAAGGAGCCTCTAAAGCTATAGCTGATATTATTGGAACGGTTGAGTTTAATTTTTCAGCAAATACTTGGACGCCACCAGTCCTTTCGGCAATAGCTAAAAGACAAGAAGGAATCGAAGCAATTGTAAATGAATTTGAAAAACATTATAAATATTTAAAGGATACTAATTTGATAGAGGAAAAGAAAAAGGATCGAATCGAACAAGAGTTGACGGAGCATATTACAAGCTGGGTTGAAACTAATGTACTTGCTTATTTAAGTCAATCTGGGGAAAAGCAAAGAATAATTGATAAAATTTTTAATAAAGAAGAAAATCCAATTGAAATTATTGATCATCATATAAAAGAAACCATGAAGGAAATAATAAGCGAAAGTTTTATAAAACAAAAGTAAAAGGCAGGTTTATTAATTTACCTGCCTTTTAGGTTTTGGGTAAAATGTATTTGTAAGGAAATTAGCAAAAATGGGAATATTAATAAAAAAGTATGGGAGAAGGGTGTAAAAAAATGAACGACTTTATTCGAATGCTACTCTCACATCGGTCTATTCGGACCTTCCGTGATGAACCTCTTACAAATGAACAAATTGAATATATGGTAAAATCTGCACAGGCTGCAGCATCGTCAAGCTTTATGCAACCATATACAATCATTGGAGTTAAAAATAAGGAGCTTAAGGACCAACTCGCTGAGTTTTCGGGTAATAAGTATGTGGCTAAGAATGGTCATTTCTTTGTTTTTTGTATGGATTTAAATCGCCACAGACTTGCAGCTGAGATGGAAGGGTATGATATTCAGCAATTTAATACAACAATTGATTCTATTGAATGGTTTATGTTTGGCCTAATAGATACAGCTATTGCAGCACAAAATCTTGTTACAGCAGCAGAGTCTATGGGGTTAGGTATATGTTATATTGGCGGAATAAGAAATAATCTAGAAAAAGTTTGTGAGGTTTTAAATACTCCAGACAGAGTGATTCCGCTTTTTGGAATGTGTGTTGGGTACCCTGAGCAAGATCCAGATGTTAAGCCTCGCCTTCCAATGGAAAATATATATCACGAAGACGGATACAATTTGGACGAGGCACAGTACAAAGAACAACTTGAGGAATATAATAAAATACTATCCAACTATTATCTAGAACGAACAAATGGAAAACGTAATGATAGATGGACTGAGCAAGTAGTAGAAAAATTAAGAAAAGAAAATCGTGCGTATATTAAAGAATTTTTAGAGGGTAAAAAAATACCACTTAAGTAAGGGGCTACCACAGCTATTAAGGCTGTGGTATTTTATACAATGAAAGTCGACATTTTACAACAAATTTGTTTAGGTAAATATCCCGACTAGTAGTGTATACTAGTAGCAAAAATAGTTGGAGTGATATGGATGAATGATGTACTAAAATTAATGTCTAATCATCGATCTATTCGTAAATATGAAGCAAAAGAAGTTTCTAATGAATCTATTGAAAATATCATAACAGCAGCTCAATGGGCTTCAACATCGAGTAATATTCAGGCGTATTCAATAATAAAGGTAAAAGATCGAGTTAGAAAAGAACAGTTGGCAGAACTATGTGGAAAACAACAACATGTTGTGGACTGTCCTGTTTTTCTTGTTTTTTGTGGCGATTTAAATAGAATTAACATTTCTTCCAAAATGGAAAATGTCGAGCCCCATTTAGATACTGTCGAGCCTTTTATCGTTGCATCTGTAGATACGGCCCTTATTGCTCAAAACGTTATGCTAGCTGCTGAATCCATCGGCCTGGGTGGAGTATACATAGGTGGTATTCGAAATAATAGTAACGAGGTAAGTGAACTATTAAAGCTCCCAGATTATGTTTACCCCATCTTTGGCATGTGTCTAGGGTATCCGGACAATGAGAAAGTTCCGGAGCAAAAGCCGCGGTTACCGCTTAAAGCGATCGTACATGAGGAAGCATACGAAAATGAACATCAAGAAAATAATATTTCGGAATATAATCAAGTGATGAAGCATTATTATGAGACAAGGTCTAGTAGTACTCGCTCAGAAACTTGGTCTGAGTATGTTAGTAAGATTTATCAAGCTCCGAAGCGTCAGCATTTACGTGGGTTTCTTGAAAGTAAGAGGTTTGGGTTTAAGTAAATAAGATAGAATCATTAGCATTGGAAGGATTCCAATGCTTTTTCTTTAATATAGTAAATATTTCTATAAAATTATAGAAAAAAATTGAATTAATGATCTATCTATTATAAAATTTATAATATTAAGTAAATTGAAAGGGCTTTAAAATACATAAAAAATATTTTAAGAGGTAGAGTGTATGACTATACAAAAAAAGATATTAGGAATTATTATCACCGCTGTTATCGGATTAGCCTTATTATTAGGTGCCGTCTTTTATGCATTTAATAGGCTAGGTGAGATGGATGGAAAAATTCAGGGCGTTGTACAGGCGGTAGGGTTAGGAAAAGATATTATAATTCACGCTAACCAAGCCCGGGTTAATGAATCGGAATTTTTACAATCATTTGATGAAGAAAATGTAAAACTTGTGGAGCAGGAGATTGCCCAGCTTAAATCCTCAGTTGAAACACTAGGTCAATTGAGCGAGAATGAGAAGATTAAGGATAGTACTCGTATGCTGCTTCAATTTTCCAGCATGTATGATAGTCGTTTCCAGGAGTTAGTTAAGAGACAACAAGAATTAGGCTATGATCCAACCTTAGGTATGAAGGGAAAACTAAATGAGGCTGCGAGCAAACTTGAATCGGTAATTAGGGCAAAAGGTGATTCGAAAGCATTACAGTTATATCAAGGGCTCAGAATGATTGAAAAAGATTTTATAGCTGATCACATACCAGTAAATGAGTATTCTAAATTATCAGAGGAACTTAAAACTCATATTACAGCAAATGCAAATTACTCAAGTAGTGATAAACAGCTTCTAGATATCTATCTTAATAATTTTATGGAAGTTCAACGACTAATCATAAGCCAAATCTCATCATCGAATACATTTCAAACAATCATATCTGATTTGAATAAAGAGGTTCAATCAGTAAATGAAGTGTTAGCCCAAGAGAATAAAGAGATTATTCAATATAGGGAAAAACAAATTAATTTGCTAATCATTATTATGGTTAGTATAAGTGCTGGAGTGCTGTTTATCCTTCTTTTACTTGGTTATCTTATCTTTAAATCGATTTCAAAATCAGTTATGGAGCTTCATAGTGGGGCTGAAATTATCGGAAATGGTGATTTAACCCATCGTGTAGTTGCTACATCTAAGGATGAAATAGGAAAAGTAGCAAATGCATTCAATCAGATGGCAGATAATGTTCAATCATCTTTACAAAAGGTGAAACAGGCTGCTGACCAACTATCTTCTTCTTCCAATACATTGTCTGCTTTATCTGATCAAACGGCAGCACAGACTTATGAGGTAAATGAAGCTATAGAACAAATAGCTTCTGGAGCACAAAAGCAGTCGAATGATATAGATTTAGGTTCAAGATTAATAGAGGAAATTTTAACCCAAATCAATAATGTTAATGATCATGCAGAACAAATCACTCACCAAGCAAAGACAACAAGTGAAAAAGGTCAAATAGGGATTAAAGTTGTAAATGAGCTCGACTATACTTCAACAGAATATACAGAGCTTGCTCAGACCCTCATTGATAGTGTTCAAGAGGTTGCAGATCAGTCTTACCAAATATCGAAAATTCTTGAGACAATTAGAGAGATTTCTGAAAACTCAGGGCTCCTTGCCCTTAATGCTGCAATTGAGGCGGCCCGGGCCGGTGATGCTGGGAGAGGATTTTCAGTTGTTGCAAATGAAGTAGGTAAATTGGCTGAGAAGACAAAGCAAGAAACAAATAATATTCAAGAAGTCATCTCCACAATTAACGAAAAGATAGCCAATTCTACTAGGGAAGCTGAAAAGCTGGAAATCTATAATGCAAAGCAAAAAGAGTCTGTTCATCATACACTTAACTCTTTTGACGATATAGTAAATCAAGTTGCTGTTATTGATGGAAGTACGGAGGAAATCCGTCGGGCATTGGAAACTGTGAATAGTACTTCGCAAGAACTCTTCTCGGCTATGCAAGAAATAAGTGCTGTTTCACAAGAATCAGCAGCATTTAGTGAAGAAGTATCTGCAAGCAGTGAAAACCAAATTCAAGCAATTGAAGAGGTAAACCAATCTGCTACTGATCTAAAAGTTTTATCGCAATTACTATTCGAGGAAGTTAATAAATTCCAATTGGAGAATATTAATTTTATAAAACAAGAAAATTTTGATGATAATTCTCAAGAAATTCTAGAAGAAAAAATAGAAGAAAATTCGCTTGAAAGTGAAGAGAAGGAAAATATAGTATAGGTGGGGAGTCTAAATGGCTCTCTATTTTTTTGTTGTTTAGGAAATTATAAAATTCTCGACTTGTGGATAATTGTTCG
>JAENZK010000314.1 GCA_016841285.1 Guptibacillus hwajinpoensis
GGTATCATGCTAGTGGGGAATAAATTTTTTAGTTCCCACATTTTAATTATTAGAGAATGAAAAATGCTGAATAGTGAATTAAAAATGTCTGATGATATGTTCTCATCAGACTCTCTTATTTTAATTATGTTTAGAAATCAATCCAGCAAAGAATAAATAATTAAAAAAAATAATTGACACAATAATAAATGTGTATTACTATAATATCATGAATTCGAGATAAATTAAATCGAGAAAAATAATAGAGATGTAATATAAAGTAATGATACCGAATATTTTTTTAAAGTAATCTCTCGAATTCGAGATAAAAGAAAAATTTAGGAGGAGCAGTATATGATAAATCTTGGTTTATTAATAATTAGATTAGTAATTGGTGTTTTATTTATTGGCCACGGATCCCAAAAATTGTTTGGCTGGTTTGGTGGTTATGGAATAAAAGGAACAGGTGGCTGGTTTGAATCCATTGGTATGAAGCCGGGAGCAACAATGGCTCTTCTAGCAGGTTTAGCAGAGCTTTTAGGAGGAATCTTATTTGCTGTAGGACTCTTAACCCCACTTGCAGGAATCATCATTGCTGGGACAATGGTAATTGCGATCGTTAAAGTGCATGGTCCAAATGGATTATGGTCAACATCAAATGGATATGAATATAACCTAACGTTACTTGCAGTTGCTATTGGAATAGCTTTAATTGGTCCTGGTCAGTATGCATTAGATGCTATTTTATTCTAAAATATCTCGATTTAAAGATTAATGATTTAGATGTAATTATGAGGAATTTATTATAAATATATTGGAGGAACTTTAAAATGGCAAAATGGACAATTGATCAATCACACTCAAGTATTGGATTTGAAGTAAAACACATGATGGTATCAAAGGTGAAGGGACAATTTGATGCTTACACAGCAGAGTTAGAAGCAGCAGATTTAACCGACCTTACAACAGCAACAATTGCATTTAGTTTCAACGTTGCAAGCATTAACACAAAGAACGAAGATCGTGACAATCACTTAAAATCAGCAGACTTCTTTGAAGTAGAACAATATCCATCAATTGATTTCAAATCAACAAGCATTACAAAAGATGGCGATGACTATAAAGTTACAGGTGACTTAACAATTAAAGATACAACAAAACCAGTTACATTTAATGTTGAATTTGGTGGTAAAGGGATAAACCCATGGGGCGTAGAAGTATACGGTTTCGAAGCGGAAACAAAAATTAATCGTGAAGAATTTGGTCTAACTTGGAATGCAGCCCTTGAAACTGGTGGCGTACTAGTTGGTAAAGACATTAAAATCAAAGTGGAATTAGAAGTAAACCCACAAGCTTAAGCTTAAAACAAAAAAGCACTGTTACCTTGGGTTTCGGTGCTCTTTTGCCAGAATCAATAAACCCATTAATAGCAAAAATAAGGGGGTATTTTTCAATTTTCCACTCAATTTACCTTTGAATAGATTGGAGAGTATATTATGTTAAAAAAGATTGATAGCAATAAAATGGGCTCAAGTAATCTTGGATGGTTAAGAAGTAAATTTCACTTTTCATTTGCAGAATATTACAATCCAGACAATATTCAGTTTGGTGTTTTACGTGTTATCAACGATGACTTGGTGAATCCTCAGACCGGGTTTGGAACGCATCCACACCAAAACATGGAGATTATTTCTTATGTGGTCAATGGCGAATTAACCCATGGTGATAGTATGGGTAACAAAAATACAATGACACGTGGACAAGTTCAATATATGAGTGCAGGTACAGGTGTGCTTCATAGTGAGTACAATTTGGGTGAAGAAACTTTACGATTTTTGCAAATTTGGATCTTACCTGACCAATCTGGTTATACACCTAACTACGGTGATTATAGCTTTAATTGGGAAGACAGAAGGAATAAATGGCTTCACATGGTTTCCAGAGTTGACGGAGACGGTAATGCTCCAATTCAAATTCATCAAGATGCCAACCTGTATTCTTTAGAATTAGAACCTGGAAAAGAAATCAGCTTTTCAGTGAAGGAAGGAAGACAGGCTTATTTAGTACAAATTGAAGGTACTTCAGTCATAAATGGTATTGAGTTAAATGATAGAGATGGAATGGAAATTGTTGAGGAAGATATTACTATTCAATCGGAAAATACGTCTCATATTTTATTGATAGAAATGAAAAAAGCAGAATAGTGTTAAAGTCTGAGGGGATTGTTAAGCCCAACAAATTAAATTGATTAAAAGTAAATGGGAGTAGCGCTATAATAGGAGCAAGCGAGAAAAAAGACAATTAGTATAATAGTATACAGACAAAGCAAAGATCCTGTTTCCCTTTATATACAAGGGGAACAGGATCTTTTTATAGTGATGGTCTGTACTGGATTCGAACCAGTGACACCTTGCTTGTCGATTTTGTTTTTGAAAATCGTTGAGTCCGTTGAGTCCGAGAAAGCCCGATTTATCAAGGTTTTTGAGACTGGAAAAATGAACTGAGTTCGTTAAAATTAAAACAAAAAGTTAATTCCGGGAGCAATTATGGGAACAAGTGAGAAGTTGATGGTCTGTTATAGTGAAAGTGAGTGATACAGTATATTACAGTTTTTGGGTTTATATAATTTAAAATTATTACCTTAGTTAGTTGTAAAAAAAATATGTGTGTCCATGTGACATTCTTATTTTTTTTGGAAAATGATAATTCTTGGCTATATTAATAAAACTATCCTTTTACAATAATGAAAAATATTAGAATGGGGGTATGGGTTTGGTTGAGGAAATTAGAATGTTACCAATGAGTGAAAAAGATGATGAATTTACAGGAAAAGATATAGCATTTGTTCAAGAATGGTTTCTTAAAACATTACCTTTGAAAATCTATTATGCAAAAAGAAATATGATGAATGCAAAGAATGGCACTTTAGTTTTATTTCGATATAAATCAAAAGTGATAGCTTGTGCAAATTTAGAATATACAATTAAATGTATTAAATCTAATCCTGGCTACACAGTAGGTTACTATTTTGATACTTATTCAATTAAAACCTTTGTTCCATTAGATAAAAACGAAATTCAGAATATTTGGCCCAAGGTAAAATCATATGGACAAGCAGTAATCAGACTAGATGCAACGAAATATGATAAATTTATGTCCCTTATTGAAAACCATGGCTTTGAATCTATAAAATAAAACAAGCTGATGATTCTATGATAAAGGATTTATCAGCTCTTTTATTTTATTTATAGTTAATAACTTTATTGATAATATTGACTGCCTTTATTTAAAGAAGAAATTCTTGAAGGAAATGACATTCACAATTAATTTTTGACGATTCCTTGATGAACAATATCGGCCTATTGTGCACTAAAAATTGTTGTAAACATCTAATGTATTTTCTAATTAATCACCAAAATGTTAATCCATTTTGGTAAAATAAGCGTACAGTTTGTGAAGTTTTAGACTTAAATTTGGTTAGATAAAATAATCTGTGATATTCCTGACATGAATGATGAACAAATAGATCTGGTAGAAAATTTGGATTTATTAGAATTAGAAGGATATAGAGGTACTTATTGATGAGGGGGAAGAGTACCTAGTAGAAGATGAAACCATTGAAGCTGATAATCCAGCTGAAATCCTACTGTAATTTTTATGGGGTATCGGAATTCATTTTTTGATACCCTTTTTTATTTTTTATAATCTATAACTTTATTATAATGTAAAATTAAGGAAGAAGGGGGGAGTGATTTGGATTATATAGAAATGAGTAAGGAAAAGTTTGTTCAAACCATTAACGAACAAATTGATATATTGTATCAACGTTCCGGCATTAAAAAGATGGTTTCTATTTTCATAGATAAATATCCTAAGGATGTGTTTGTTAATTACCGAGAGACCGAATCCTTTGAAAATCATCTCTTGGATTGTCTTTGTTTTTCTAAAACGGCGAATCAAGAAAATTATTTTGATGAGTATAAAAGGATAGGGACTTTATGTATTTCTCTTGAAAGAAGAAAAATAACGGGGAATTATTATTCAGGGGCTTTTGTTGAAGCATTTAATCAACTCTTAACGTTGTTTATTAAAGAAAAATTCATCAAGGATGAATTAATAGGCTCCTTTATTGTTTGGGGATTGTTGAGGAAAATGGCGATCGAATGTATTTCTAATAAATTCTTATTATTCTATGGTGATTCTTTAATGCGTTTAGAAACTTTAGCTGTTGAAGGTTGTTATAAATGGTATTACGAAAATCAGAGTCGTGGTTTAATTGAGTATGAGTATTATCTCTTCTTGTATTTTCTAATGGACAAAAATAAAATAAGCCAAAACATAATCACCGAAGCGGAAAAGTTATCCGAGTTTCTTACAAAGTATGAAAAAGAAAATGAGTCGGTAAAGTTCGAAAATGAGTTGGAATGCTTGGGGTGCAGATTATTTTCTATCCATCTAAGTTAATGCACATAACGGTTCAGCTCATGGGTTTGAATACTTTATTCATAACAGTTTGCCTGATACATCGAGAACAGCATTAATTTGGGACATTATGCATGAAGAGGTTCTCAAGGTAAATAACTTACATAACCGTGGCAAAAAAAGTCCAATTTCCATGTACTGCGAGAATCCAGAATGCTAGCTTTATTAACAGAGAACGGATTTATTGCTCATCAAGCGATGCCCAAAAACTAAGGGACCCGAATTGGCGGCAAGCACGCGTTTAATTTGAAGAGAAAATCGTCTAATCTGAAAAGCAATATGGCTATTAAACGTGTAATTGTTGACGATGTACAAGTAGGGGCTTACGCTGAAAAAAATGTGTTGAGAACTGTACAACGCAACCTGAGAACTGCACAAAGGATTATTATTAAAAATGTGTAGTTTAGTTTGGAAAACAGGTGCCTGACTACGAGTACGTTAAAGTTTATCAAACTGGATAGCCATGATGGATGAACAAAATAAACGCTAAGCCTTTGATCATGACCGGCTTAGCGTTTTTTTCTTGCTCTAAGTTGGTCCGACTGGTATAAGCCGGACTCAAAATGTGCTAGCTTACGGCTTTAATGTCAGATGAATAGAACGAAGTTGTTGAGGGAAAATTATAGCTCATGATGTTTCCATTCCCAATTGTTGGATTTGAGGTGAATTTTTGCCTAAGATTACGCCAATTCAGTCATACATAATTATTATGCTTTCGGTTGGATTGATGAACCACGTTATTATTGGCCCGTTACTGCTAGGAGCATCCAAGCGAGATGCCTGGCTTGTAGTGCTTCTTGTTTTTGTCGCTTCACCTGTTTGGATTGGTTGCTTGAACTACA
>JAENZK010000315.1 GCA_016841285.1 Guptibacillus hwajinpoensis
AATCCCAGGTGCAGAATCTTTTTTCATAAAAGGCAATGATATTGGAATATTGTTAATTCATGGGTTGTTGGAACGCCCCAAAGTGTAAAATTTGTAGGAAATCAGCTAGGAGAATTGGGATTTACAGTTTATGCCCCACGATTAAAAGGGCATGGGACGCATTTAGAAGAGTTGAAAGAAACTACTTTTCATGATTGGCTCTCTGAACTTGAAAATGCCTATAACAAACTAAAATCGATTTGTTCCCATGTTTTTATTGCCGGACAATCCATGGGGGGAGTTTTATCGCTGATATTAGCTAATAAAGTGAATCCAGATGGGGTCATCACAATTAATGCTGCCTTTTCAGTCCCAGGATATGAGCTATATAAAGATGAACATGATCTAAAGTACGTTCAAGAAGGGAAACCCGATATAAAAGACGATAGTGTAATCGAAATTACTTACCCTGGAGTACCTGTTTATGCTATCAAGCAGTTGTTAGCTCTTATTGAAATTGGTAAGGATAATCTTTCACATATTACATGCCCTCTTCTACTATTAAAATCTTTAGATGATCATGTTGTCCCAGCTGTTAGTACCGACTATATCTATAATAATGTTTCATCATATTTCAAACAGATTGTAGAATTAACAAATTCATATCATGTTGCATCCATGGATTTTGACAAATTTAAAATTGTCGATCACACAGCAGGTTTTATTCAGAATACCTTAACAAAAACTACTAAACCAAGACAATACAAAGTTTCTTAAATAAGCTAGATTTTCTGCAATCAAATGAGGACGCGACACCTTTTGATGAGGATAAATACAAGTTATGTACTATCAAACTAGGGTTGCGTCCCTTTTGGTGAGGATAAATGTCTTCCGTTGGCTAAGATCTGATCTTTGAGGAGTGTAAAATTTGTTCAATCGCTTCAGCCACTGATTCTACAACGAATTTCGCCTCTTTTTTTACATCAGAATGTGATGAAGCCATCGCAAAGCTATTCTTTGTTAATTGGAACATGGGAATATCATTATAAGAGTCCCCGATGCAGGCAATTTCATTTGGCGATATGCCCACGTTTTCCATTAGTATTTTAATCGCGTTTCCTTTGCTAATATTTTTGGGCATAACATCAAGTATTTTAGCTTCTGAAATAAAAGTATCTAAATCATTTGGAAAAGTATCCATTAATTCCTTTTGTAATTGTCTGATCGTTTTTTCAGCACCATTAATAATTATTTTCGATGTATGGATCGCTTCCCCTATCTTAGCCTTTAAATCTTTTTCTTCTTCGATCGGACTAAAAAGTCTTTCTTCAATTTTACGGATAACTTCATCTTTTACTTCAACATATTCCTTATCAATCGTTGATAAAATAGTGATGACATCTTCACCAATTACTCGTTCATACAATTTTTTAGCAATTGCCGGTTCAAAGGAAGTACGATGAAGTTCTTGATCATCACTAGAAAAGACAAAAGCTCCATTTTGACTAATACGATGAAATTTACTGTCCCCGATTAGTTTAGCCACCGCTTGTATATCAAGATCCTTTCGCCCTGAAGCTAAACAGAAATCAATACCATTCTCCAAAGCGGTATGAATCGCGTTAATATCATCAACGTGAACCTTATTATCAAAACTTAGCAGCGTTCCATCTAAATCACTTATTATCATCTTAATCATAAACTCTTCTCCTGCAATAAAAAATATAGTATTTACTTAAATATCTTAACCCATTATACGGTATAAAAACAAAAGGTTGTCTAAAAGTGTCTAGCCTACACATTTAAACAACCTTTTCTCTATTAATCTGTTATTCTTTTATTTCATTTTAACTTCTAACTGTGGTGTTAGCTCGTGAATAGATTCCTCTACTAAAGCTTGAGAGCGAAGGTATACTGGTTTAAAAAGAGCCAACATTGATAACGCAACTATACTTGCAAATAAAAATAATCCTGAATAGTTAAAGTAACTCACAATGAGCCCTAATACATAGGCACCTACTGCTATACCAATATCGAAAAAAGTTAAATAGGTTGCTGTGGCATGCCCGCTTCTATTTTTCCCTGCAAATTGTACTGCTAAAGTTTGAAAACATGGACCCAGACTTCCATAACCAATTCCAATGAATGCTGCAGCTACGATAAGCAATAAGGCCGATTTCGTGATTGTTAATAGTAATAGACCGAGGGAAAACAAAATGATTAACGGATAAATAACGATCGTTGGACCTTTCTTATCGAATAAACGGCCCACAAATGGTCTAGCAATAAGCATGGACGCTGCAAATACTACAAAGAAATAACTTGCGGCTTCTAATAATCCGAGAGATTTCGCGAAGATGGTTAAATACGATAGTATACTAGAATAGGCAAAAGTAAGTAAAAGGGCTATGATTGCAATTGGAATTGATTTTTTCTCAAATAGGTCATTCATGCTTATTTTAAGTTTTGATTGTAAACGATTCATTTCAACCTTCGGAACCCGAATAAATGCTGTAATAAAAACTGTTCCAACCATTAATACAGTAAGTAAAATAAATAGAGTTTGAAAGGTTGATGTTCCTAAAAGTGCGATGGTAATGAAAGGGCCAGCAACGATGGCGATATTCATGGACATTGTAAAATATCCTAAACCTTCCCCACGTTTATGTTCAGGAACGATATCCGCCGCAATTGCATAAGTCGCTGTAGTAATAATACTAAACCAAATACCATGAAAAAACCGAAGAGCCATTAAAGCATAAAAATTAATGATCCAAAAGTGCATGATTGTTCCAATCAGATAAAAAATTAAACTAATTATGAGCGTTTCTTTTCTGCCGAACAACTCCAATATTTTCCCTGAGAAAGGTCTTACAATAATCGCTGAAATTAATAACATTGTAACAACTAACCCTGCCTGAGCTTCACTTCCCTTTAATTCGTCTAATACATAGATCGGTAAAGCTGTAATGAATGAATAATAGGCCATAAAAAGGAAGAAGTTAGTTAAAAATAATAAGACAAAGTTTTTAGTGAATATTCGTTCGCTTGTTTCATTTTCCACTGGCAGCACCCTTTCTAACAGTTGAACTGTTAGAAAGAATACTATAAAATCTATCCCAACATTTGTAAACTTATTTGTTTAGAAACTAATATTGCTTATTAAAATGGCTTTGTTTGACCATAGCAGCATGTGCTTTTTCAATAATATCTGTCAGCACATCTCCCTTATAGACCCTGCCGAATTTCGTATTTTTTTGGTAAAATTCAACGATATCATCCAGCTTTTGAACCGCTTCGATTGGCACTCTTAAGTTCAGTTGAACCCTTGTTTGATCAGTCATTTTCATTGCACACCTTTCTGCTATGATTATGATAACAGGTTGCTATCTTTTTACTATCAATCATATATCATATTGATATCATACACCATTCAATTAATACTGGCAATATTTTGCACCACAAAAAAAACGAACGCACATTATACTGATGTGCATTCGCTTTTTCCTTTTATGCTATTAAAACATGCACAGCCCCAATAATGACAGCTACGATAAGGAAGCCGAAATGGATAGAACGAAATTGTTGGTTGCCTTTATTTTTTATCAAGCGAACTCCGAAAATAGCGGCTATTGCCATTAGTCCTACTGAAATTGTGCCGGATATTTCACGAAATCCAAATTCTCCTTCATTGAGATACATCAGTACCCCGTGGATGGAGCTTAATAAAATCGCTAATGCCCCGATCCAAATATGTGACTTTCCTAATAATTTTAAAAGAGAAACAATCCCACTTTTTGCATTAGGGAATTTTTTAATTAAACTTCGTGAACTTCTTCTTAACGGCATTAATGCCCCGGCACCACCGATCGCAATGACTGTGCCCCATCCTAATAATTCTCCACCTTCTTTTAAAGCTTCATTTTCATCATGGTCACCTTCACCATACTCTCGATCTTGTTCGTCATAACCGCCGTTAAAATATTCACCAGATTTATATTCGTCATGATCATCATCGTCAGCAAAGCTAGTCTGAGCAACAAATAGTGGAATTAACAAAAGCAACAATACTACAAGAATGCTACTACCTATTTTTTTAGTTTTAACGTTCATTTTAATGAATTGCTCCCTTCTCTTTTGTCAATGGGAGAAGAATAGAGAATGTCGTCCCTTTTCCTTCACCACTTATAACTTCCAATTTGCCATTATGGACTTGGACAATCCAATCAGCGATCGACAATCCGATGCCGCTGCTGCCTTTTTCCCTTGACCTTGCTTGGTTTACCCTATAAAAACGATCAAATATTCTTTTTTGATGTTCTTTTGGAATGCCTACACCAGTATCCTTAACATCGATCCGAATTTGATGATTCTCTTTTACTACAGAGACTCTTACATCTCCTCCAGGCACATTATATTTAATGGCATTATCTACTAGGATAAACAGCAATTGTGTAATTTTTTCTTCATCACCAAAGACTTTGATCTCCTTATCAAGTGCAGCACTCAAATGAACACCCGCTTTTTCAGCTTCGTATTGAAATTTTCTTTGTAATTTTTCAAGTACACTCGTAATAGAAAACCAGTCTTTATTAATATGTTCTTTACCAAGATCGGTACGCGCCAGAAGCAATAGGTCATTAACAAGATGTGTCATTCGTTTTACTTCATCTTTTAAATCATCCAACACCGTAACCGAAAATGGAGATAAATTTTCACGATCCTCTGCCTCAATTACCTCTAACGAAGATTGTAAAATACTAAGCGGCGTCCTTAATTCATGAGAAGCGTCTGCAGTAAATTCTTTTTGTCTTTTAAACGCCTTGGAAATTGGCACCATCGCTCTACCGGCCATCCAATAACCTAGTAAAGCAGAAGCAGCAATAAAAATAATTGATAGGACGATTAAGATAAATAGAAGCGTTTGTATTACCTTTGTTTCTTCCGAAATATTTGTACCTGCATAGATAGTTCCTAAATAACTACCATGTTCAAAGATTGGGCGACCAGATAGGAGGAAATCTTCTTTAGACCCATCCTTTAAATGAATACGAATCCTTTTTACTTCATTCTCCTCGGGTTGCCAGTCCTTGATTTGCTTTAAAATTTCAGAACGAATTTCCGTATTGTTTTCATCACCATCAATTAAAGTTCCATCGCTTGATAAAACAAAATAAAATGTTCTTGCATCCGGTTTGTATTCGATCACATCTTTTTTATCATGTTTTTCTCTTTTTTTCTCTGATTCCTCAAGTTCATCACGATCATCATCCTTTTCAACATACCATTCGAACAAATCTTCACGATGGTCTTCCATTTCA
>JAENZK010000316.1 GCA_016841285.1 Guptibacillus hwajinpoensis
TGCTTAATTAATTGGTGTGTATCTTCAATATTTTCATTAAATAAGGAAATTACAATCGAAGACGTAATATGAAATTTAAACCCTTTTGCAATCATCGGTTCTTCTATCCGTTTATGGATTGTATTAGCGATATGAATGAGTTCCTCAAGATTCTTTTTATCCGGCATGAAAAACATAAATTCATCCGCTACCATCCTGGCCACTATCACGTCATGATCACTAAATTCCTTTAATCTTTCAGCAATTGTTTTTAAAAATAAATCTCCAATTTCGTTTCCTAATGTATCATTGACGTTTTTAAAACGATTTAAATTAACAGAAACGAGTGCATAACTTTCACGCGTAACCTCTATTTTTTTCATATTTTCTTCCATGCATTTCAAAAGATAGTTCCTATTATATAAACCAGTTAATTCGTCGTGATAAGCTAGATAGTTTACCTTTTCAATAACGGCCTCGAGTTTTATTTCACTTTCATTTAATGCAATTCTCGCTTCATTTTGCTTTAAAAATGCAGCCAATATCGCAGCTATTACAATACTAAACTCAAGTATAAAACGGACTGATAGCGAGAGAGAATCAAACAATGGAATGATGTGTATAAAAGCTAAAGCTAAAAGTAAGCTAATTAATATATAAATGGTTGTCCGATGCTCGGTATTTCTAAACATGGAAAATCTCCTCGGAAGTATATTTTTACGTTTTCGACAGGAAAAATAGGGCAAAACTTGCAAAAAATATTAATTTTATCACATTATAAAATAAATTTGAAGGTCTGTACATAAATATTACAAATTATTCGGGAATTGTCCTTTTTAAATAGTATATTATTGGTCTATTTAAACAAAGCTAATTAAGAATATTGAGGAAAAAAAGGGGATTATCTGAAATGAAGCTTTCACCAAAGCAAGTCGTACAATTACATGGTTTTAATAATCTTACTAAATCCTTAAGCTTTAACATGTTTGATATTTGCTATACAAAAACAAAGGAAGAGCGTGAGGCTTATATAAATTACATTGATGAACAATATAATGCTGATCGACTTACAAAAATACTAACTCATGTTACTGAAATAATCGGGGCCAATATATTAAATATTGCTAAGCAGGATTATGTACCACAAGGTGCCAGTGTTACCGTATTAATTTCTGAGGGACCTGTTGATGAATCAGAGGAAGAGGCGTTTGAGGAATCTCCCGGACCAATTCCGGGGTCTATTGTTGCACAAATGGATAAAAGTCATATCACCGTTCATACATATCCTGAATCCCACCCTGATGAAGGAATCAGCACGTTTCGAGCAGATGTTGATGTATCGACTTGTGGTGAAATTTCACCACTAAAAGCCTTAAACTATTTAATTCATTCATTTGAAACTGATGTGATGACCATTGACTATCGTGTCCGAGGATTTACTAGAGATATAACTGGTCACAAATTATTTATAGATCATGAAATTAACTCGATTCAAAATTATATCCCCGACGAAATACAAGCTTTATATCAAATGATCGACGTTAACATCTATCAGGAACATATTTTCCATACGAAATGTAAGCTCAAACAATTTGATTTAGACAATTATTTATTCGGATATACGAAAGAAAAATTGTCGCCACAAGAGCAGCTTACGATTGAAAGAAAGCTAAAAATCGAAATGGATGAAATTTTTTACGGCAAAAATATTACGAACGGCTTTGAATAAATTGATAAGTTTTCATTTAACTTTTCCCCCGCAGTTGCTATGATAAGTTCAAATAAGAAAATTTTGGGAGTTATAAAAAATGAGTAAAAGATTGGCGTACTTATACATCGCTACTGCGGCATTTTGTTGGGGAATAATCGGGGTTTTTATATCATACCTTTATGAATTAGGGTTTAATCCAACACAGGTTGTTGCGATTAGATTGATTACGGCTGCCATTGTTCTTTTTCTTTATGTTTTTTTTACCAATCGTGAGCTTTTTAAAATTAAGTTTTCCGATAGCAAATATTTTGTCGGAACCGGGATTCTCAGTCTAGTGTTTTTTAATTGGTGTTTATTTAATGCGCTTCAGGAAACATCGATTGCGATTTCCACCATCTTACTCTACACTGCACCTGCCTTTGTCACTATTTTATCGAGAATTTTCTTTAAAGAGCCAATAACGAGTCGAAAACTTTCAGCATTGTTTATAACGTTAATCGGCTGCGCTTTTGTCATAGGAGTATTTCCAAGTACAACTGATTCAATTTCAACCTATGGTTTAATTTTAGGATTAGGGGCAGGATTTTTTTACGCCTTATATAGCATTTTCGGTAAATTTGCTCTTAGAAAGTACGACTCTATGACCGTTACCATATTTACGTTTATATTTGCAGCCGTCGCGATCGCACCCTTCAGTGGGTTAGGCTCTGTATTGCCTTTGTTTTTAAATATAAAAGCTATACTGTGCATAATCGGTCTTGGGATTGTCTCAACAGTATTTGCTTTTACATTATACACAAAAGGACTTAGCGCCGTTGAGTCTAGTCGCGCCTCCATTATTGCGACAATCGAGCCGGTCGTTGCCGTACTATCTAGCTTCCTTATCTTTAACGAAAGACTTGGCAGCTGGCAGTATTTAGGCATTCTAATGGTCATTGCTGCCGTCATCATTGTACAGGAACGTAATGAAAAGGTAAATCTGGAGCAGGGACAGGAGCTGACCCATAATTAAATGAAAAGGAGACTGAACAAATATGGAAAAACAATCCCTTCAAACATATAAAGAATATAGCGATGAAAAATTCACGAAAAGAATTATCTTTAATAAAGGTGGCAGTACAGTATTCGTATTAAACTTTATGCCTGGCCAACAGCTTCCAGAGCATACACACCCTGGCACCGAAGTATACTTACTTGTACTTGAAGGAGAAGGTACATTCATCATTGACGGAAAAGAAACTGCTGTTAGTGCGAACGATGTCGTTCACTGCAGCAGTGATGAAAAGATGGCATTTAAAAATAGCGGCACAAGACCGGTAAGCCTTTATGTTGCATTAAATAAAATACCGAATGAAAATTTTGCGAAAGATATTTAATTAAAAAAAGAATTTGAGGCGTTTATAGAATGGATCTTTTTTCAATATTAGCCGAGGAAAGAATTAAGGAAGCTATGAAAAATAAAGAATTTGATAATCTTCCAGGCAAAGGCAAGCCGCTCCCAAAGGATGACTTAGTCCATGTACCAAATGAGCTGCGGATCGGATACAAAATTCTTAAAAATGCTGGGATGGTGCCGGAAGAAGTTCAACTAAACAAAGAAATGTTGCAAATTGAGGATCTAATTGCTTGCTGTCATGATGAGCATGAAAGAGAGCATTTGAAGAAAAAATTAAATGAAAAGTTAATTCGATTTAATCTATTAATGGAAAAAAGGAAAATCGGAAATTCAAGTGCTTATAAAAGATACCAATCAAAACTCAATAAACTTTTTTAAAAATGGAAGCATAAATAATTTATGCTTCCATTTCTTTTATTCCAATCAAACTACATTATTGATATAAAATATCATCCCTGAGAGCTTGCACTCTGGCTAAAGCTTGGTCTATCTCCCTCTCCTCTACGCCAAAATGAGCAAGAGAGTCATGCAAATGTTTTACAATGGCATTAAAATGATCGGGTTGCAAATCCATTCCCTTATGGGCTTTCGCCATTGATTGGCCTGAGTATTGATTCGGACCACCTAATGCAAAGCTAATAAACTTGGTTTGGTGCTCGCGCTGTTTATCCATATCCGTATTTTCAAAAAAGTGATTTACCGTTGGATCCTTTAGCACCAACTCATCGTAAAAATAGTCAACAACCTTCCCTATCGCTTTTTCCCCGCCAACTTTCTCATATAATGCTTGGTCCATGAAATACATCCTCTCTAATTATAAAATCAAATCACAACAAAATGTATTTTCTTCAAACCACAGAAATTTATTCTGTTACCCCCAAAAAACAAGTTTCGACATAGAATGGATGAACTATATGTTTTTTACAAATAATATTGGAATTGGTATCGATTTAGGATCAACAAATATCCTATTACACCAAAAAGGAAAAGGGATAATCTTTCAAGAGCCATCTGTTATTGCAATTAATATTCCCTCTAACGAGATTGTGGCGATTGGAAATGATGCGAAAAATATGATTGGAAAAACTCCAAAAAATGTAGAAATTATAAATCCTATTAAAAATGGCGTTATTTCTGATTACAATCGGACAGCTCAAATACTTAAAATATTAATGAAAAAAGTTACAAATGGAAGCAGCTTTGCATTTAGAAAACCCAATGTTGTGATTGCCGCACCTACAAAGTCAACTCCTGTAGAAAGGCGTGCGATTATCGATGCCGTCAAAAATTGCGGGGCCAAGCAAGTTCATATTATTGAAAACACAATATCAGCTGCGATCGGTTCAGGTTTAGAGGTGGATGAACCTATTGCAAGTATGGTTGTAGATATCGGTGGAGGCACATCAGAGGTTGCCATCATTTCTTACGGTGGTGTAGTTGCTTGCCATAGTCTTAAAATTGGCGGGAACAAATTTGATGAGGATATCACTCAATACCTTCGAAAAAAATACAATCTACTAATTGGACAACAAACCGCTGAACAAATAAAAATGGAGATCGGCTTTGCAACAGAGAACCATGAAGAAATAAGTTGTAATGCTCGCGGAAGATACTTGGTCACAGGGCTTCCAAATACCATTACACTATCATCTAAAGAAGTTCATGATGCAATGAAAGAATCTTTGGAACAAATCTTAGCTACAATTCGTTTAACTTTAGAAGAATGTCCACCTGAATTAAGTGGAGATATAGTTGATTATGGAATTACTTTAACCGGAGGTGGAGCCCTTTTAAAAGGAATTCAAGAATGGCTAAGTGAAGAAATACATTTACCTGTCAACCTTGCCCCTTCTCCGCTTGAATCTGTGGTGGTCGGCACTGGGAAGGCACTCGGGTTTGTCAATAAGATGAAGAATGATGCTGATTCAAAAACTTACTTTAAGGAAAAAATTCAAGACGCTGCAAATTAGTATATGAAAAGCGCAAGCGCCTTGCCCATCGCCGTACAAACTGAAGGGGCTTCGACTGAGATAAAGGAAACACGGCGAGCTTGCGAGTCGATGTTGACTTATCGTAGGGAGGAGACCTGAAGTTTGCTAGGCGATAGGCGCTGGAGCTAGACAATAATGTGCTAAACTCATGCTTTCTTTACTTTTAAAAAAGAGGCTGGGACATAACTAGCTTCAAATAAAGAAAAAAGAGAAATTGTGCGT
>JAENZK010000317.1 GCA_016841285.1 Guptibacillus hwajinpoensis
AATATGAATTAATACTTCTGACTACAGAGCTATTCCACATTTCACCCCGCAAATGTAACCTCTTTTTTGTTTGTATAGTAAATCCATCACGCTCCGAAAAATATTCTTTTTATTGCCTATTTTCCTTCACATTTTAATCAACAATTAGCCATAGAATCGACACAGGTGTCTATTTTAATTTTTTCAGGCGATGGTAGAATAAAAGTGTAAAGAGCAATATTACCATAACAATATTAAAAACCTTAACAATGAAGGATGTGGTGCAAATTAGTAGTCAAAACAAAAGTTTTATAAGTATTAAAGCACCCAAAATTTTTTCTGCAACTTTGTGAAATTAATCACATACTCAACAATTTATTATTTAAATATAAAATTGTTTAAAAACTATTATGAGGTGATTAGAATGTTAAAAGGTAAAAAATACGCTTTGCCAGTTTTAGTAAGTGCATCATTGTTTTTAGCAGCTTGTGGTTCAAACGCAGTTAAGCAAGATGTGGCTCCACCTCCAGAACCTAAAAATGTTGCAGCTCAAACCGAAGTAATTAAACCACATGAAGGTGTGAATCAAGCACCAACACCATTAAAAATGGAACGTGTAGGTGAACATGAAGTAAATGTTGAAATGACAGCTCAGATTACTGATATTGAAATTGATAAAGGCAAAACATATAAAGCTTGGACATTTAACGGTCAAGCGCCAGGTCCACTAGTCGTGGTGAATGAAGGCGATACCATTAATTTTACACTTAAAAATATGGACCCTTCTATACCGCACAGCATGGACTTTCACGCAGTACACGCGTCACCATCTAAATCTTTTATTGACGTAATGCCAAATGAATCTGGAACATTCACTTATAAAGCAAGCAATCCTGGTGTATTCATGTACCACTGTGGTACGAAGCCAGTATTAGCACATATCGCTAACGGCATGCATGGTGTCATTATTGTAAAACCGAAAAATGGTTATCCAACTGACGATCAAATCGATAAAGAATTTGTAATTGTTCAAAACGAATGGTACAAATATAATGATTTAGACGATATGACAAACGGCGTACCAAGCCAAGTTGTATTCTCTACTAAAGCTTTAAAAGATGGTGATCGAAATACAAATGGCGACACTTTCACATTAAAAGAAAAACCGCTTTTAGCTAAAGTTGGCGACCGCATCAGACTTTATGTTAATAACGTTGGTCCAAACGAAGTAAGCTCATTCCACGTTGTTGGTACAGTATTTGATAATGTATATATTGATGGCAACCCTGCAAACCATTTCAAAGGGATGCAAACAGTGTTATTACCAGCTAGTGGCGGTGCAGTTGTAGAGTTCACAGTGGTTGAAGAAGGCAGCTATTCCATCGTTACTCACCAATTTAACCATGTACAAAAAGGTGCAGCAGCTATCATTAAAGTTACAAAAGATGGTACAGATGACGGTTCAGCAACAATGAGTCACTAATTCTAGTTGATTAAAAATATTGAAAATATAGTTAGACTTAGAGAAATCAGGTGAAGGTGTAATACGCTCCACCTGATTTTTCTTTTTGAAAGATCAAATGTGCCTTGGCGTATTTGGCGAAAAATCAAAGTATGGTGGTTGGTCTACTGGATGACTGGATGGGTTGTTTCCTTTTGCGTTTCCTGCTGTTCTTCTCTGATAAGAGCGGCATCGGTATTATTATTGGCAGTATTATTAATGGTTGTAGCAGTGTTGTTGCTTGGGCTTTGACTCTGGTTCTGGCTCTGGTTCGTGTTTTTATTATTTTTCAAAGAAATAAACTTGATATCCTCGGCCACAACCTCTGTCACGTATACCCGTTTCCCTTGGTTATTTTCATAATGTCTCGACTGGAGCCTCCCTGTTATTCCAATTAACGATCCTTTCAGGCAAAAATTGGCCACTGTTTCCGCTGGTTTGCGCCATATATTGCAATTCACAAAATCAGTATCGTACCCGCCACTCGCATTTTTGAAACTGCGATTTAAGGCAAGTGTAAAATTCGAGACTGCAACTCCGTCACCGGTGTAACGAAGTTCTGGATCCTTCGTAATTCTACCGACTAATGTAACTTGATTTATCACTGATCATCACGCTCCTTTTGTTTTTTTTGATAGTGTGGTAAAAATTTAACACCTCCTATTTTGCAAAAAATGAAGTGGGGATGCTCTTTCTTTTTTCCTCAACCTTAGCAAAATGAAGAATCGCAGGCAGTGATTCTTTTTGCGAGGATAAATCATTTCCTAAGAAAGAGAAAGAAAGACCATGCAGGGGATTTCTACGTAAGTAGTAAATGAAATATTTTCCTCTTAACTGGCTTTGTTGATTAAGTATTGCTATTGAACACTCCTCAGTGGTTTTAAAATCCCCTTTCCACTAAATCCCAGCCTTTTAACTGGCTTAACTTTAAAAACTTTGATTTCAGTACCAGGTTTCTGCTCTAACTTATAATGATCCCTTAATAGAAAAATGCTGTTTTTAACGATCAACTCCTTCCTGGTTAACTTTGGATTTTTCTTGAAATGCTCCTCCGATAAAGCTACATACGTCACCAATAAAAGCGGTGGCCGCTCCGGCCTTTTTATGACAAAAGACACATCATATTCCTCCAACTTCATTTGCATATCCTCCTTTCTTACTATTAAAATACTAACTAAAGCGTTTTCATGCAAATCGCCAATTTTGAAAATCTGATGTCGAAATGCCCTTGAATTTTCAAAATTGCCTAAGGAGATTTTCAAAATCTCAAAGGTAAAGTGGCTGAAAAATTGAAAATTCAACAAAATACAACTTTTTTCGTGCAAATTTTTTCATAGTGGTGCCTGTCCCCGTGTAGCAGTCGGTACACCAGTTGTTACGTCGGTTGGGACGTCGGCGGTGCCTGTCCCCGGGGCGCAGTTGTGACTTCAGGTGGTGCTTCAGTTGTGACTTCAGTTGGGGCATCTGTTGGTGCTCCAGCGGTGCCTGTCCCCACACCGCAGTGGGCTGGAATTTTGGAAATGTTAAAAATTATTTTATTCGTGGTATAATATAGATTGAGACAGAAACCTGAAAGGAAGGTGGCCTGCCTATGAAGTCATTTCGACTTTGTTCATTAACAGTTTTTACAGAAGCTAATAACCAAACCACGAAGCATGATATTCCACTTTTTGATGGATTAATTATTAATAAAGAAAATCCAAACGATTACTGGCTTATTGAGGGCCTAATAGATGAGGATTTTTCCGAACTTTTCAATACCTTAAAAGAAAAAAACGAAACGATGCTAGTGGAAGCAACGATCACCCACAAGAATAACCCTCCCGCATCTTTTGTAGCAAAAGTAAGAGTTATTAGACTCATTAAGGATCATCTTCAACTTCTTCTAGAGGCAAAAAGACTAACTCGCAAAGATACATTTTCCGAAATGATTTTAAAGGATTTAATTGATAGAGGGATTTCAGGAGAAAATTTGTTGAAGGAATTTAAACGAATCAAAAAAGAGCGCGGTGTAGAATTTCGCAAATTGGTTGAAAACGATATAAAAGAAATGAAGGAAAAAAATTACCTTTAAAAGCACAAAAAGCTTGTCCACAAAAGACAAGCTTTCTCTAATTCTCCCTATTTGGATTTAATCGGACAAGGTGACCCAGCCTCCGGAGGTGAGTCATTTTTTTCTTTTAATAAAACAATTAAATAGCGGTTCTCACAAATGTAATTTCTTTTTGAATAAGTTTTAAAACTACTTTCTTTTATCTGTGAATGTTGTTTTTTATATTTTTCATTCATAGAAAAGTGCCTCAACTTTCATTACTTTTTTCTTGATAAAGTAGTGGCGATAAATTGGAGACTAAATAAAGAACCTCATCCACATCTTCATAATTTTCCTTTCCTTGTTTTATAAAATCTATTAATGTTTTTACAACTAAGGATATTTGATTTTGTTGAAGTACTTCCTCCTTTTGATTCAAGATAGAGATGACTTCTTTTACTGTGCTAGTGTTTTTGTTTAATGTTTTTGAAAAGCTGAATGCTAAAGCAATTTGAAGGCTTTCGTATGTGGACTTAGGCAGATAAATTGGATATTGTTTTTTACAATCTTCTTTGATGCTGTATAGGATCTCTAATAAACGATCAATTAAAACCTTGGAGGAAATCCGGTTAAACCTCTCTGTTTCTAATTCTGATTTTGATTTTATTTCTTTTGGTTCCACTAAAAACTTCGCTCTCCTGGCCTTTACTTTCATCTTTTGCAACATTTTCTCTTTCTCTCCCTTCTTTTTTAGAAAAAATCCACTGGATGAAAGGTTCACCCAGCGGTATACCAGAGGTTTCCTGCTTGGTACTCCAGGGTGGTGCGAGGCATTACCTAATAAAGCGGGGCATTTTATGAAGTAATGCCTCTTATATTATGTAAAGAGAGCGATAAGCAATACCTTGGGGGAGGATAAAAACCAACTGAATGCGCTTTCATTTTATAACTGCTTATCATCTCTATACTAACGTGATTATTTATTGCTAGGGATTATGATTATAAAAGAAAATTAAGGACTTAAAATGAAGAATGATAGACAAAATCTAGGACTGTAATGTATTTTGAGAGAAGATTATTTGACAGGAAGAACTCTGATGAGGATTTCAAAATTGTGTATTAGCTATGTTCAACAAATAAAAATAATAGCCAAATAGGAGACCTCTCGTCGAATTGTAGCAATATTTTATAAGTTGTGTCGAAAATTATGTTGTAAGTATATCATGGAAACTAAAAGTTAGTAAATAGCTTTTTGTGAATTTTTTATTTATTTTGAAAAAATATACTCACCATGGATTTTTATTTTTCCCTTAAGTTCACTGCATATGAAAAATAAACGGAAGGATTCCGGCTAAATTAGGAAATACCCATATTTCATTAAAAATAAGGGAAGCATTTCCGGTTATATGATCCAAATCATTGGATTTTGACATATTTAGAGCAGTTAATCGGAATTTATCCGCTTAAATCCGCTTCTTAAGCACCATAATTTACATTAGCAGAAAATTCTCCGCCTATGAATTCTCATACCGACACAAAAATCGATTCGGAGAACTAGCAATATTCGTGATTCACATCTGAAAAATTAGCAATTAAAAGCAAAATAGCAAGGGTAAATTCCTCCCTTGCTATTTTTAATGTTTTTTATTCTCTCTAGACTTACAAATTGCTCTACATTTTCCTGTAAAAATTGACGTT
>JAENZK010000318.1 GCA_016841285.1 Guptibacillus hwajinpoensis
CCGATTAAGCAAAGAAAAGTTACCCATTTTTACGATTTTTGAGGAAATAGTCGGAATCTTTCCGTCTATTCAAGCTATTTTCAGTGGTATTTTCTAATTAAGCGAAATTTCTCCGCTTATATTTCAAACTTACTTTAGCATCTAATGAACTTGTGCAACTTAAGGGTTGTTTCGTGAAAAAAGGGCTTAGAGATATTTGCATCTCTACGCCCTTTTTTACTGTGAATTATTATTCGTATTTCTTGAAGACTAATGAAACGTTATGTCCGCCAAACCCTAATGAGCTACTTAAAACAGCATTTACCTCCTGTTTTCTAGCCTGATTTGGAACATAATCCAGGTCACATTCAGGATCTGGAGTTTCAAGATTCATTGTCGGTGGAATGATACCATCGGTAATTGCTTTTGCTGAAAAGATAGCTTCAACAGCACCAGCAGCCCCTAATAAGTGACCTGTCACTGATTTAGTTGAGCTTACTGCTAATTTATAAGCATGTTCACCGAATACCTCTTTAATTGCCATTGTTTCATATTTATCATTATAATCAGTACTTGTACCATGGGCATTAATATAATTAATATCTTCTGGTTGTAAACCAGCATCCTTTAACGCCTGTTTCATTGCTCTTGCGCCGCCTTCACCACCTGGTGCTGGTGCAGTAATGTGGTAAGCATCACCAGTAGCCCCATAACCAACAAGTTCAGCATAAATCTTTGCACCACGTGCTAATGCTGAATCTAATGATTCAAGAATAACAATGCCTGCTCCTTCTCCCATAACAAAACCATCACGATTTAAATCAAATGGACGGCTTGCCGTTTTAGGGTCCGGATTTGTAGATAAAGCTTTTGCCATACAGAAACCGGCAAATGACATATTTGTAATTGGAGCTTCCGTTCCACCTGTTATCATAACGTCAGCATCCCCACGTTGAATTACCTTAAATGCATCTCCAATTGAATTAGCACCCGAAGCACACGCAGTTGTCGTACAAGCATTTATACCCTTTGCACCTAATGCAATCGATACTTGGCCTGCAGCCATATCTGCAATCATCATTGGCACATAAAATGGACTTACACGGCGATACCCTTTTTCCAAGAAGTTTTTATGTTGTTCCTCATGGGTTTCCATTCCACCAATACCTGAGCCAATCCAAACCCCAACTCTTTCTGCAATCTCGTCGGTAATTTCCAAATTAGCGTCTTTAACTGCCATGAAAGAAGCCGCAAGTGCATATTGAGTGAATCGATCCATTCTTCTAGCTTCTTTTTTATCCATAAAATCTTCGGGATTAAAGTTTTTCAATTCAGCTGCTACTTTAGCAGGGAACATTTCTTTGTCTACCCGTGTAACTTCATTGACCCCGGAGACCCCGTTGATTACATTATTCCAAGTCGTATCTACATCAAGACCACATGGTGTAACCGCACCGAGTCCTGTTATTACAACTCGTCTCTTTTCCATAAACGCATGACACCTTTCATATTGAAATATTCAAATCAAATGCGCCTTGGCGTATTTGTGCCCAGATTTTTTCGAGCCTGCTCGAAAAACTACCTTTAAAAATCTGAGGCATCCGCCGGAGGCTTTAACTTTATTCAGCAAGGTTTTGTACCCCCACTGACTTAAAATACTAATTTGCATTCATCTCACCACTTATGGAAGTGGGAGACTTCTGCTGAATGAAGTTAATTATTATTCTATCATTGCTAACGATTTCCTGCTAAATTATTTGCCCCATCTTAAAGCAATGGCTCCCCAAGTTAACCCTCCGCCGAAGCCAACCATGACAATGATATCATCATCTTTTATTTTTCCATTTTCAATTTCCTCAACTAAGGCAATTGGAATTGAAGATGATGATGTATTCCCGTATTTGTCTACTGTTTTTGACATTTTTTCTTCCGGTAGCTCTAATCTTTGTCTAGATGCTTCCATAATTCGAATGTTAGCTTGGTGTGGAACTAAAAAGTCAACATCTTCCTTCGTTAAACCAGCTTTTTCAATTACATTGACAGCTGATTCTCCCATTTGTCGGACTGCAAATTTAAAAACTTCTCGCCCATTCATAATAATGTACTCGTCTTGATAAAGATGCTTGGCTCCAACGCCATCTGCACCCAACTCAAATGAAAGAATTCCTCTTCCTTCAGATACCGGAGCTATGACAGCAGCGGCAGCACCATCACCGAATAAAACAGCTGTATTACGGTCATTCCAATCGGTAATTTTCGAAAGCTTTTCAACTCCAATTACAAGCACATTTTTGTATGTTCCTGTTTGGATAAATTGCTGAGCTGTTACCATCGCATACATGAAACCAGCACATGCAGCTCCAATATCCATTGCTGCCGCTTTTTTTGCACCTAGCTTTTCTTGTACTAAGCACGAAACTGATGGGAATGGAGAGTCAGGTGTAACGGTTGCGGTAATGATTAAATCGATATCCTCTGCGGTAATTCCGGCACTTGCAATTGCCTTTTCAGCAGCAAAAAAAGCCATATCAGAAGAATCAATTGTATCGTCAGCAATTCTTCGTTCTTTAATTCCTGTTCTAGATTGAATCCATTCATCAGATGTATCCATAATCTTCTCTAAATCAGCATTTGTAACAATCTTCTCAGGAAGATAGCGTCCAATTCCAATTATACCAGCATTCATTAACAAAACTCCTTTGTATACTCTAGATTTATGATCACAGTTTATGATCAAATATTATGACTTGGTACTAATTTTATTACAATTACTATTTTTTGTCTAGAAGGAGAAAATCGGAAGTGCCCGTTTAGCGACGAACAAACTGGAGCGCCTCGAAATGAGATAAAGGAACCACAGCGAGGTACGAGCTGATGTTGACTTATCGTAGTGGAGGGGAGCGAAGTTTGCTAGTCGCTGGGCACTGGAGCTAGACAGCAAGGAAGAGGTCGACTATTAGTCCACCCCTTCAAACTATTTACTCAGTCTTAGCATCCGATGCTCCAAGCTCATAAGCATCGTTCATTACCTTTAAAAGGACATCAAGCATAGGCTGCATCATATCCATGTTTACTTCCATCCCTTTTTCCTTAAGCATCATTTGTGCTTCAGGTAAATACTTCATCGCAATTTGCATAAATTTAAAATTTCTTTCTTGATCCATTTTACTTTCTCCTTATTTGTTTTATTTTTTAACAGGTAGTTCCCCAGTTAATTTGTATAATTCAACAGCTTTATTTACTTCAACTTCCAATTCCTCTGGAACTTCTGTGCTATATTTTCCTAAAGAAATAACATCATCTTTGAAATCATAGGTTTTAATACCATGTTCAAACTTACCTGCAATATACTCTGAGGCAACTAGTTTATAAAGCTTTTCAACATGTTGAACTGTACTTGTAAGAACAGTAGATTTCCCTAAGTCTGATTGGTCTGAAACATAGCCAATTGCATAATGCCCATCTTCTTTAACAGCTTCAATTACAGGTAAATTAAAGGAATCACCTGCGGGATAGAATACATCCACGCCTGTCTCTTCCATTTGTTTATATGCTTTTAATGCTTTGTCTTTATTGCTCCAGCTCTTCGTATATTTGACGTCGACAACGACAGTCGGGTCTTGATACTTGGCCCCCTTAACAAAGCCTTCAACCTCAGGCTGCCAATTAAAAGCCGATATCACACCAATTCGCTTTGTTTTACTCATTTCTGCTGCTACCATACCACCGAAAAATCCCATTGCATGGGATTCAAACTTTATACTAGTTACATTTTCAGCTGTAAAATTCCCATTAAAATACACAAAATCCATATCAGGATAGTCGTTATGTAATTCTTCAAAAAAAGGACCATACTCACTACCATGCCCAAATACAAGGTTAACGCCTTCTTTTTCAAATTCATCCAACGCTTCTTTTACGTCACTTCTCGTTTTCATACTTTCTTTATAAAAAACATCAGCCTTTAATGCGGATTGTATTGATAATAAACCTTTATACCCTTTATTTCCCCATATCGGTTCATTAATCGTATCCGGTAGTAGTAATCCAATCTTTGTTGTTGAGAGTTTGGAGGTGGGTTGTCCACAAGCAGAAACTAATAGTATAATCGAAGCTAGTATTAAAAGAAGCTTTTTCAAAATTAAGCCCCTCCCTATTATATCCATTTCATCTATATATCCAACATTTCTATTTTACCTTTACTGTCCAAAGTTGTAAAAGGTTTTAAATTAATCCTAAATCTTTTAGCTTTTGTAAATACTTATAATGCTCTTTTTGTTGTCTAATTCCCTCTTCTAATGATGTTTGTAAATGTCTGCTATAGATTTCTTGTGCCCCCGTCTTTATTTCCTCAATTTCACTTGAATCGTGCTTTTGATTCGATATTCCTTTAATCAGATTTATCCCTTCTTGCCACTGATTTTTTTTACTGCTGTTAATTTTTATAGTTTTATTAACATCTGAACCTATCGGCAAATCTAATAATATTCCTACTAAATCATCGATGAAAATAGCATCCTCTCTAATCGGATCTATCGAAGGTGCATCCATTCCCATTATTAATTGTTGAAACGTCATCGAATCGGGTTGCCACGGACCATAGACAGTAGGAAGATGCAATATAAAATAAGAAAAGTTTGGATTTATTCTACTGTATTTTTCAATTTCATTTTCTTCTTCCATTTTCACTTGGCCAATTTCATTACGTTGATTTAAGCTTTCATAAGAAGAAAGATAAACAAATTTACAAGTAATGGTATTACAATAGTCCATTACATTCATAAGAATTTCTTTCCTTTTAGGCATTTTTTTATTTACATTGTTTTCATTAATATCTGAATCATGTAGGCAATAATAAAGAACATCATTGTTCTCGGCCACTTCCTGTAATTCAAGATTTTCAATTGAGTTATTAATATATTTAAAATTACTATTCCTAGCAACTTCCAATAACTTTTGCTCTTTAAGTTTATCATGTTTTTCAGAAATTTGATCAATCCCGATCACTTCAAACTCTTCCTCCAAAAGACGTTTAGAAAGGGAAAAACCGATAAATCCCAATGAACCAATTACCATCGCTTTCTTCATGAAAAGTCCTCCAAGTCAATTTTACTTTATAACTATGCAAAACTCTTAAATTTAGAATAAGAAAAGCGGAATTGCCTTGCTCATCGCCGTACAAACTGGAGGGGCTTCGACTGAGATAAAGGAAACTT
>JAENZK010000319.1 GCA_016841285.1 Guptibacillus hwajinpoensis
TTCGAGCTTGCTCGAAAAACTACCTCTGAAAATCTGAGGCATCCGCCGGAGGCTTAACTTTATTCAGCCGAGGTTTGTACCCTACTGAATTAAAATACCAGTTCGCATTTATCTCACCACTTTAGGAAGTGGAGACTTCTGCTGAATGAAGTTAATTTCTTTCCATCCGCTTTTTCAAATCTTTTACGGTACGCAATGTTACCCCAAACTCTTGCGCAATTTCCATACTCGTTCCAGATTGTTCTTTTTGCATAAAATCATGGAAATCCACACCGAATAATTGGTTTGCCGGATTTCCTGTCAATTCTCCTTTTACACTATATCGCACGATCTTCATTCCCTTCGATAACACACCAAATTATTTAGCTCTTGTAATATCTTGCCCACAAATTACTAAATAATTACTTGGGAAGGAAAATTTGATTTAGTCGTTTATTTGTTTATTTACTTTCAAGGATAATTGTAACTGGCCCATCATTGATTAAAGAAACATCCATCATCGCTCCAAATATACCAGTTTCAACGTGGACCCCTTTTGTCTTCAGGCATTCATTAAATTTTTCATAAAGCTCATTCGCATAGTCCGGCTTTGCTGCTTCCATAAAGTTAGGTCTTCTTCCTTTCCGACAATCACCGTATAAGGTGAACTGCGAAATTGACAAGATGCTACCGCCGACATCAAGCAACGATAAATTCATTTTATCCTCTTCATCTTCAAAAATCCGAAGGTTCACAACCTTATCAGCAATATAATTTACATCATCTATCGTATCTGAATGAGTAATTCCTACTAGTAGTACTAAACCTTTCTCGATTTTCCCAACAATTTCTCCGTTTACTTTAACATTTGCTTCTTTACTTCTTTGGATTACGACTCTCATTATAACAACTCCTTATATAAAAAGGCCGCCATTCAATTAACGGCAGCCTAGTCATTTTATTCTCTTACTGCTTACTGCATAATTCTCCGTACAGAATAAATATCCGGGATTGATTTAATTCGATCGGCGATTTTTTGTAAATGATTCACGTTTTGAATTGGAATCGAAATATCGATTGTAACGATTTTATTTCGGTCAGTTCGACCTGATACTGCCGTGATATTTGTTTTTGCCTCATTAATAGCTTGAAGTACTTCATTTAAAAGGCCGCGACGGTCAAAACCAGTGATTTCAATGTCGACATTGTATGTTTTACCTTCATCCCCACTGCCTTCCCATTCTACAGGAAGGAGCCTTTCCTTTGCTTCCGCGGTGTGAATATTTGGACAGTCAGTGCGATGGACAGATACGCCCCGCCCTTTTGTAATGAATCCTAGAATTTCATCACCTGGAACAGGATTACAGCATTTTGATAATCTCACTAACAGATTATCAACGCCTTTTACAACGACACCAGTATCTTTTTTCTTTTTATGTGGAATGCTTTTTACCTCTGCCACAGCTTTTAACAAGGATTCTTCCAACTGTACCTGGTCTTTTTTGCGGCGTAGCTTTTCTGTTAGTCTTGTTGCTATTTGAGCAGCAGTAATTCCGTTATATCCAACGGCAGCATACATGTCTTCTTCGTTTGTAAAATTAAATTTTTCAGCCACACGGTTTAGGTTTTCTGCTGTTAACACTTCTTTAAGCTCAAAGTCATGTTTTAAAATTTCTTTTTCAACTAGCTCTCTACCTTTTTCAACATTTTCCTCACGACGCTGTTTCTTGAAAAACTGTCTAATTTTATTTTTAGCCTGTGAGGTTTGGCAGATTTTAATCCAATCCTGAGAAGGCCCAAAAGATTGCTTTGATGTTAGAATCTCAATGATGTCACCCGTTTTTAAAACATGGTCTAATGGCACCATCTTCCCATTTACTTTCGCACCAATCGTTTTGTTTCCTATCTCCGTGTGTATTCGGTAGGCAAAATCAATAGGCACTGAACCTCTTGGTAATTCATAGACATCACCTTTAGGGGTAAACACAAAAACCATATCTGAAAACAAATCAATTTTCAAAGACTCCATAAATTCTTCTGCATCATTCGTATCCTGCTGCCATTCAAGAATTTCACGGAACCAAGTCATCTTCTCCTGCAGATTCTCTTGGTTTTGAGTGATTTGTTTACCTTCTTTATAGGCCCAGTGTGCGGCAATCCCGTATTCTGCTATTTGATGCATTTCATTTGTTCGTATTTGTACTTCTAACGGATCCCCTTTAGGACCAATAACGGTCGTATGCAAAGATTGATACATATTGGCCTTTGGCATAGCAATATAATCCTTAAATCTGCCCGGCATTGGCTTCCAGCAAGTATGAATGACACCGAGTACAGCATAACAGTCTTTAATACTTTCGACCAAAACTCGAACTGCCAAAAGATCGTAAATCTCGTTAAACTGTTTATTTTGAAGGACCATTTTTCGATAAATGCTATAAATATGTTTCGGACGACCGGAAATATCAGCTTTCAAATGAACTTCATCTAACCGCTTGCGAATTTCATCAATAACCTCATGGACCTGGTTTTCTCGCTCTGCCCGTTTATTTTTCATCAAATTAACGATTCGATAATATTGTTGTGGATTGAGATACCTTAATGCTGTATCTTCGAGTTCCCATTTGATTGTAGATATACCAAGGCGATGGGCAAGGGGTGCAAATATCTCAAGAGTTTCATTTGATATACGTCTTTGCTTTTCCGGAGGCAAATGTTTCAATGTTCTCATATTGTGAAGGCGGTCTGCAAGTTTGATTAGGATAACCCGTATGTCTTGAGCCATTGCTATGAACATCTTGCGATGGTTTTCAGCTTGCTGCGCCTCTTTAGATTTATACTTTATTTTTCCTAGCTTTGTAACACCATCAACCAACATCGCAACTTCTTTATTAAACGTAACTTCTAAATCCTGTAATGTTACCGGTGTATCTTCAACGACATCATGAAGAAACCCTGCTGCAACTGTAACAGGGTCCATTTCAAGCTCAGCTAAGATCCCGGCAACTTGAATGGGATGGATAATGTACGGTTCTCCCGATTTACGATATTGTTCACTGTGTGCCGCTTCTGCGTACTTATAGGCAGCTTCAACAAACGCTACATCTTCCTTAGGCAGATAGCGTCCTGCAAGGTCTAATACTTGTTCTATTGTTAGTACTTGTTCATTAGCCATAAAATCAATCACCTAATATTCTATCCCAGATAAAAAACACCTTATTTAATCTATTATCTTTAAATCAGACCATAATGTAAAGTAATTTGCTAAAAATCAAAAAAACAAAGAGCACTCAGGTGAGTACTCCTTGCAAAAATAGTCTTTAGCATTAATATTGCATTAAGGTTAGGACGTCGTATCCTTTAAGCTTATCACGACCATCTAAGTATGTTAATTCAACTAAAAACGCGAGTCCGGCAACAACCCCGCCAAGCTGTTCTACTAATCGAATAGATGCATCCATCGTACCACCAGTAGCTAACAAATCATCGACAATCAAGACTCTTTGTCCTGGTTTTATCGCATCTTTATGCATTGTTAATATATCTTTCCCGTACTCAAGTCCGTACTCAACACGAATCACTTCTCTTGGAAGTTTACCTTCTTTACGGACCGGTGCAAAGCCAATTCCCAATGCATAAGCAACAGGGCATCCGACAATAAAACCGCGGGCTTCTGGACCAACAATGACATCAATATCTTTATCTTTTGCATACTCAACAATATCATCTACCGCACTTTTAAAAGCAGGACCATGATCCATTAATGGTGTAATATCTTTAAATTGAATTCCTTCTTTAGGCCAATCTGGTACTAATGCGATGTAATCTTTGTAATTCATGATACGACTTCCTCCTCTAATATACAGGACGTTTTAATTACTCTATCAAACCATTCTTTTAAAGATTGATAAGAAGAGTAGACTAGTTCTGCTTCCATCTTTAATAACTCTTGCTTCTGATTATAAGTTTTTGATGATTCAAAATCCCTTTTTACAGGATTTTCTACAAGTGTAATGAGACCATTTTCTATTTTAGCAAATTCTAAATCAAAAAACACCTGTGTCATAAAATGAATCGTTTCTTTTGACCAACCTTTTTTCTTTGAAAGTGCATCGGCATATTTATTAACATTAAAGGGCTGCTGCTTTAATAAAAACGCATAGTACCATTTAAAATGGTCACGTGTTGGTAAAGTACTGAAAAAGTGCTCATCCTCATGATCTAAAACGGCATATATTCTTTCAGGCATTACCCGCTGTAAAAGCTTTGTTAATAATGATGATTCATAGGGCAAATCCAAGATTATAATCGAGTCATTATTATTTTTAACCTGATCGATAGAATGTAAATCCCGAACGAGAACAATTTGTTCTTTCCAATCCTCTAATTGTAATCGGGCTATTGTCTCTTCTCTAAACGCAATCATCGTTTCTTTTGTAAGTTTAAAATTTTGCAACTGCTTTTTAATTTCTTTTTTGCCTCTATAGTCAAATAACTGCCATTCCTCTACAGCGGCATCCTTAAGCATTAATTGCGGTTTTCTAAAGCCGTTCCACTCATTAATTGATAATTCACCAACGACTTTAACGGTCGATAATGGTGAAATTTCATCTGCTAAATATCCATATCCAAACCCGACTGCATCTAAAACCTGTCCTTCTTTTTCAAAAATGACCTTCAAATGGTTCATTCCACTGCCAATTTTTCGAATTTGTTGTAAGGAAACTTCCTCTATACAGACAAGCGGTTTTGGATTGCCAACACCAAATGGTGCTAATTGCTGCATTTCCTCAATCGTTGCCACACTCACGTCATCCAGTGAACATGTTATATCTACGTTCATTATTGGAGTGAAGTCCTCTTCTGTTAAGATCTCACTTGCTAAATGATTTAATCTATTTCTTAGTGTTTCAACGTCCTCTATTTTTAACGTCATCCCTGCCGCCATGGCATGACCGCCAAAGTGTGGAAGAATATCGCGACATGTAGAAAGATTTTCGAACAAATCAAATCCTTCAATACTTCTTGCGGACCCTTTTGCTACACCTTTCTCCCTGTCAATACTCAAGACGATTGTAGGACGATAATATTTTTCGATGAGCCTAGATGCAACTATTCCGATAACACCTGGATTCCAGCCTTCTTTTGCGATTACTAACACATAGTTTTCGTCCGATGAAAAATGTTTCTCGACCTCTTGGATCGC
>JAENZK010000320.1 GCA_016841285.1 Guptibacillus hwajinpoensis
TTATATGTGACGTTCGAGTTTTAATGGGTGAACATGAAGAAAGTAATGAGATAGCACGTGATTTAAATAATATCAAACATATGCTTAATCCAAAATCAATCGCTGTAGTTGGTGCGTCAACGAATGAAAAGAAAAACGGTGGTAGACTGTTTCGATACATTGTTGAAAATAATTACAGCGGCAAGCTTTATCCAATTAACCCCGGGGCTGACGAAATAAAAGGTTTTAAGGCATATCCAAGTTTATCAGATGTACCGGATGAGATAGACGTAGCATGTGTTATTGTTGGTGCCACGCATGTTCCAAAAGTTATGGAGGAATGCGTTGCAAAAGGAGTTAAAGCAGTTATTATATATTCTTCTGGTTTTGCTGAAATAGGTGAAGAGGGTAAAAAGCTTCAAGACGAAGTGTTGCGTCTAGCTAAGGAAGGCAATATTAGAGTGTTAGGTCCAAATTCCATTGGGATTGCTAGCCCGGGAAAGAGTGTTTATACAGCATTTGGAGCTGCTTTGGAATCAAAAGTTAAAGTATCAGGACACATAGGTTTTGTTTCTCAAAGCGGTGCAATGGGAAGCGCTTTATTAAGTAGAGCATGGGACCAAGGTGGCGGCTTTAGCCGGTGGATAAGTGTTGGTAATGAAGCGGATTTAACAACAACAGATTTTATTGAAGTACTGGCTGATGATCAGGAGACAAAAGTTATCTCTGTCTTTATGGAAGGCATTAAGAATGTAACTGCCTTCAAGAGGGCAACAGCAAAAGCATTAAAAAATAAAAAACCTGTATTAGTTTTTAAAACAGGCAGATCAACTATTGGTAAAAGGGCCGTACAATCACACACTGGCTCCATTGCCGGGGATGATTCAGTTTATTCGGCAGCATTTAAACAATATGGCGTAGTAAGAATCCGACAATTGGATGAAGTAATTGATGTTTCTAGAGCCTTCAGTATTCAAAAACTACCGAATGGAAAAAGGATTGGAGTACTAACAGCATCTGGAGGAGCATGTAGTATTATTGCTGACCTTTGTTCCGAAAATGGATTAGAGGTACCAGAATTGGCTAGTAGTTCAGAAGAAATAATCAAAGAGTGTATTCCATCGTTTGGGTCAGCTGTAAACCCGGTTGATGTAACGGCTGAAGTCATTGCCAAGCCAGAAATGTTTAAAAAGGTATTAGAAATTATTACAAGAGATTCAAATGTTGATGGTGTAATCGTTATGCTGACAACAAATGCAGACCCTGGTGCAACAGTTATTGCTCAGGCCATTATGGATGTGTTTAATGAGAACGATAAACCAATCGTTGTTGGTCGATTAGGGGCTGATTCAATCGCACAAGAGGCAATGGCATTGTATCAAAAAGCGCAGTTCCCAGTTTATCCATCACCGGAAAAAGTAGTAAATGTTATGAAATATCTTGTAGAGTACAGTGACTTATTGAAGAAACAAAACTAAGTCTATAAATGAAAAGAGGAGCCTTTCATGAAAAATGTTGCAGTAATTGGAGGAGGTATAATGGGCAGAGGAATAGCTTATTCTTCTGCTTTAGCCGGATTTCAAGTTCACCTCCAGGATATTAATTCTGATGCCTTGAATACGGCGAAAGAATATATAGAGAAAGAGTTGAAAAAGTCTGTAGAACGTGGATTTTTACAACCAGGTGAAGATGTGGCAAGTGCCAACCGAATTTCATATACAACGAGTATTGAGGAGGCTGCAGCTCAGGCTGATTTAGTAATCGAAGCTGTTCTTGAAAGAATGGACATCAAAGTAGAAGTATTTAAGAAATTGGATGCGATATGTGCGGAACATACTGTGTTAGCAACAAACACGTCAACAATGAGCCCAACCGAAATTGGTGCGCAAACATCAAGACCAGATAAATGTATAGCTATGCATTTCTTTAATCCCGTTCACAAAATGAAGTTAGTTGAAATTGTAAGGGGGTTAGATACATCGGATGAGACGTATGCAATTGCCAAACATGCTGCTGAGACAATGAGAAAAGAAGTGGTGGAGGTCAATGAATTTCCAGGATTTGTAACAAGCAGAATGAATTGCTTAATAGGGAATGAAGCGATGAACATGCTGATGGAGGGAGTTGCTTCTGCAGAAGACATTGATAAAGCAATGAAATTAGGGTTAAATCACCCCATGGGTCCGCTGGAGCTAGCAGATTTAGTCGGTTTAGATACGCGATTAAGAAATATGGAGTACCTTTACCAAACCTTAGGTGAAAAGTACAGACCTTGTCCTTTGTTAATTAAATATGTAAAGGCCGGTAGATTAGGGAAAAAATCCGGAAACGGTTTCTATAAATATGAGTAACAAGAAGGAGTGATTGGGGTGCAAAGCGCGGTTATCGTTGATTCAGTGCGTACTGGGATTGGTCGACTAGGTGGTAGTTTAAAAGATGTTGAAGTAGACTTTTTGGCAGCAAAAGTAATTGATGAAATAGTATCTAGAACAGAGATTGAAAAAGCTATAGTTGATGAAGTTATATTGGGGCAGGGAAAGCAAAGTACGGATTCTCCTAATCTAGCAAGGTTGGCATTATTGCGTGCTGGCCTTCCTATCGAAATTCCAGGCTACACAGTACATAGACAATGTGGTTCTGGACTGCAGGCAGTGAATAATGCTGTACAGCAAATACAATGTGGTTTATCAGAAGTGATTATTGCTGGAGGAGCAGAAAGTATGAGTACAGCACCTTACTATTTACGCCATGCACGATATGGCTATGGTGCTGGAAATGGAGAAATTTTGGACCCCAATACAGAAAGTCAACCGAGGTCACAGCCAATTGAACAGTACGGCTCTATTACGATGGGCATGACTGCGGAAAATTTAGCTGAAAAATATAATATCTCCCGGGAAGAACAAGATGAGTTTTCATTAAGAAGCCAAAATTTAACTTTGGCAGCTATTGAGAGTAGACGATTCCAGGATGAGATTGTTCCTTATGAGATTCGAAATAGAAAAGAAACCATTTTATTTGATACGGATGAGCATCCGCGCAAAACAACGATTGAAAAGTTAGCCACATTAAAGCCGGTATTTAAACATAATGGTAGTGTTACAGCTGGAAATAGCAGTGGCCGGAATGATGGGGCTTCTGCATTGTTAGTCATGTCAGAAGGGGCTGCAGAAAAATACGGTCTGAAGCCAAAAGCTAAAGTAATTGCGCAGGCGGTTGCCGGTGTTTCACCTGATATTATGGGAATTGGACCTGTACCAGCAACTGCAAAAGCCTTAAAGATAGCAGGTTTAACAATAGATGATATTGGGTTGATTGAATTAAATGAAGCATTTGCAGCCCAATCCTTAGCAGTACTTAGAGAATGGAATACTGATATAAATAAGATTAACGTAAATGGAGGAGCAATTGCTTTAGGGCATCCAATTGGTGCGTCTGGGGCGATTCTATTAACGAAACTACTTCATGAAATGGAGCGACGCGGTGAAAAGTATGGGCTTGTATCACTTTGCATCGCTGGCGGGTTAGGCATCACAACCATTGTAGAGAATTTGCAAGTTTAACTTTATTCAGAGAAGTTCCCAACTTCAATAAGTGGTGAGATGAATGTGAATTAGTCTTTTAATTCTATAGGGGTACAAACCAAGCTGAATAAAGTTGCCTCCGCCGGATGCCTCAGATTTTTAAAGGTAGTTTTTCGAGCAAGCTCGAAAAAATCTGGGCGCAAATACGCCAAGGCGCATTTGATAATCATGATATAAGGAGATGCACATATGAACATATTTGTATTAATGAAACGAACTTTTGATACAGAAGAAAAAATCGTGCTCAAAAATGGGGAAATCGATGACAGTGGTGTTGAATTCATTATCAATCCCTATGATGAATATGCCATCGAAGAAGCGATTCAACTTCGTGATGTGCATGGGGGAGAAGTAACGGTTGTAACGGTTGGTTCACAGGATTCCGAGAAAGAACTTCGTACGGCTTTAGCTATGGGTGCAGACAAAGCTGTTCTCATTGATACAGAAGATCTCGAGGAACTTGATCAAGATGGAACAGCGAAAATCCTTTCTGCTTATTTAAAAGACAAAAATGCAGATATTATTCTTGCTGGTAATGTGGCTGTTGACGGTGGCTCTGGTCAAGTCGGACCACGTGTCGCAGAAATGTTGGGGATACCACAGGTGACAACTATTACGAAGTTAACTGTTGAGGCAGGAAAAGCCGTTGTTGTTCGTGATGTAGAAGGAGATGAAGAAACCCTTGAGGTATCTCTTCCAGTACTCGTTACCGCTCAACAAGGCTTGAATGAGCCGCGCTATCCTTCTTTACCTGGCATCATGAAAGCCAAGAAGAAACCATTAACAACACTTGAGTTGGATGATTTAGATTTGGATGAAGATGATGTAGAAGTAAAAATCGAAAAAGTCGCGGTCTATTTGCCACCGAAAAAACAACAAGGGAAAGTATTGGCTGGCGAATTAAATAGCCAGGTGCAACAATTAGTTTCGTTATTAAAAACAGAAGCAAAGGTCATATAAGGGGGAGGGAATATCATGGCAAAGAAGGTTTTAGTATTAGGAGAATCTCGTGATGGTGAACTGCGTAATGTTTCTTTAGAAGCGATCGCGGCTGCCAAGCTGATTGCAAATGGCGGGGAAGTGGTGGCAGCCTTATTTGGTGAAACGGTGAGGGATGAGAGTTTAACCTTGATCCATCATGGAGCCGACCGTGTCATTAAAGTAGAACATCCTGATTTAAAAGCCTATACAACAGATGCTTTTCAACAGGCATTACTTCAGGTAATAGAAGTGGAACAACCAGATGGACTAGTGATAGGCCATACGGCACTTGGTAAAGATCTATCACCTAGAATCGCCGCGAAATTAAATGCTGGTCTTATTTCAGATGTTGTAAGCATTGAGCTTGAAGGAGATGAGGCTGTTTTTACTGTACCGATTTATTCCGGCAAAGCTTTTGAAAAAAGAAAAGTGAAAGAAGGCCTTGTTTTTGCAACCATTCGCCCAAATAATATTGCACCACTTGTGAAGGATGAATCTCGTGCTGGTGATGTAAGCAATGTACAAGTTGTGATCAAGGATCTTCGCATGATTATTAAAGACGTAGTGCGAAAATCAACCGGTGGAATTGATTTGTCTGAAGCAAAAATTATCGTTTCCGGTGGCCGTGGGATGA
>JAENZK010000321.1 GCA_016841285.1 Guptibacillus hwajinpoensis
GGAAACCTGGGCCAGAGAACCCGCCACTGTGGTTCTGATTTCTCGCGTGATTCATATCACAAAACCTTCTCCTCGTTTCGGGTATGCTTTATGCTGTAAGCATGTTAACAGATTGATGTGTCCGAAGCCCTCCACATAAAATGGATTTTTACCAATCTCGAATGAATGGGGGAGGGAAGGATGAAGGAGGATTTCAAAATGGAGGTTTCTAAGGTTGTATTTAGTGCCCCACTGCAACAATTAATGGACGAGCACGCGGAACTACGGGCGGATATGGCCCTTTTTTATGATATTACTGAAGAAATTGCATTTGATTCAGGCCCTGATGTGATTCAACTTTTTGCCAATTTGTACGAGCAGGTGTCAGCTTTCGAGACGAAGCTGAAGGCTCATTCGAGACGGGAGGAAGAAGGTTTGTTCCCGATGATGAACCGGCACCTCGCAGAGGATGATGGAATCATCGAAGTGATGGAATTTGAACATGAGAAGGCCGAGGAGCATCTCCGCGAATTCTTAATCGAAGCTGAAAAGGCAGGATCAGCAATTGACGAAGACGAGGTGCAATGGATCACAGTCATCGCCGTCCAAGCCCATGCAACCTTAACCCAACACTTCGCTAAGGAAGAAAAAGCGTTGTTTCCGTTGGTGGAGGATATCCTGTCGGATGATGAGAAGAAGGAGCTTGAAAGATTGTTTCGGGTTTTGTGAAAACATCAACTATATTTATGATATGGCTCACGGCACCTATCTAACTGCAATTTAAAAGATTCACAAACAAGCTTTTTATCGATAGGCTCTTTTCTAAGATATTGTTGCTTTTTGCTACCTTTTTTAAAGTTCGTTCTAATAAATAGACGGAGAAATTTCGCTTAATGAAATAATTTGATGTAAACTAGCCGAAATAGACAGAGACATTCCGCCTATATGATTTTAAACTGCAAAAATGGGCGACTTTTCTTTGAATAATCGGAAAACTCCGCTTATTTAGGCCGAAATGAGCTCTATTTTGCAAATAACCGGAAAACTGAAGCTAATTTTTACCCTTCCAAGGGGGCTTTCTTATCAGCCAGCTTTTCGTAGTGTGGCTCTGATTCATAAATGAATAAACCTCCGCTTTTCTTCCGCATAATTGAGTATTAAATATACAAAGGTTTGGTCGAGGACAATCGAAACTATCGGATGGAAAAGGAAAAGGAAAAATAAAAAAACCATATCACATGCTAAATCTTGGGGGGGATGTGATATGGTTTTTTTAAAACCCAAATTTAATTTAGTCTAATTCAAAATAACTACAAACTACTTGTCCAACAGCTTTCGCAGCAACGATAAGGGCATCTTCATCGATATCAAATTTTGGATGATGATTAAAGTAAGGATTTTCTACGCCCTTTGGTGTACATGCGATATAAAAGAAGCAAGCAGGGAATTTTTCTGCATAATAAGCAAAGTCTTCTGATGGAGACATGGCTGGAAATTCTTTTACCTCTTTAATATCTTTATCATTCATGCTTCGTAAACTTTCTGCAACCTTGGCCGTAAGCTCTGGGTTGTTGTATAAAGGTGGGTAATCTGGAGTGTAAGTAAGTTCGCATGTTACTCCAAATTCCTCCTCAATTCCTTTTACAATCCGTTTAATTTCTCGCTCAATCGTTTCTTTTGTTTCGACAGTCATATAGCGAATATCACCTTCAAGCTCTACGCTGTCCTTGATTACGTTGAAGGTACCTTTCCCGTCAAATGAACCGATTGTGATAACACCGATGTCGAAAGGACTTAATCGGCGACTAACAATGGTTTGAGCCGCTGTAACAAAATGAGCTGCAGCAACGATGGCATCGTTAGCTAGATGAGGAGAGGAACCATGTCCACCTCTTCCTTGAACCTTTAATTTCATATAAGCTCGTCCATTGAAGGAATAACCCGCATGATAGCCTACTGTACCTGCAGGTCCCATCGGTAACAAATGGATACCGTAAATCGCATCTAAGTCATCAAGCAAACCAGATTCCACAATACTTTTTGCTCCACCTGGTGGAACTTCTTCCGCATGCTGGTGAATGATTTTGATCGTACCTGGAATAGAGTCTTTTAATTGAATTAAGCAATCAGCCAAAACTAGCAAGTAAGCGGTATGGCCATCATGTGCGCACGCATGCATGACGCCTTCATTTTTTGATCTGAATGGTACATCCGTTTCCTCCACAATGGGAAGGGCATCAAAGTCGGCACGAAGACCAATCGTTTTTCCAGGTTTTCCACCTTTAATCGTTACGATAATGCCATGACCATTGCCAACATTCGTTACAATATCAACATCTTTTCCTTTGTAAAAATCGGCAATGTACTGCGCTGTTTTATCCTCTTGAAATGATAATTCAGGATTTTCATGTAAATGCCGGCGAATGGCAATGATTTCTTCTTTACGTGATTCTAACATGCTCATTAATTCACTTTTCATTATTTCCGTCTCCTTTTTTGATGGCATAGGAGTAGAACGAAGGAAGCACCTACCCCGTATGCCAAATTATCAAAATGAGCTGAATCCCAGTTCTGTCAATTTTTTATTGTCTAGCTCCAGCGCCTATCGCCTAGCAAACTTCAGGTCTCCTCCCTACGATAAGTCAACTAAGAATTGCTAACGCAATTCAAGTTTCCTTTATCTCGGTCGAAGCCCCTCCAGTTTGTACGGCGATGAGCAAGGCGCCTGCGCTTTTCTTAGTTACTTTCTATCGATCGGTTAAGCTGATTTTTTTGTCAGCGTAACATTTGCTGTTTTTCCAGCATCTTTAGGAACCATGACGATAATAGATAGAATAGAAAGGATTCCGAATATAACGTTAACGATAATTCCTACTGATGCAGCAGTCTCAACACTACCAGCAGCTGCAACTGAACTATAAACGGTTGCTGAAATGGCAACACCAATCGCACTACCTAGTGAACTAGCCATTTTGTATACCCCAGCAGCTTCGCCCACTTTGTTAGATGGTGCATTAGAAACAGATGTATCTGTAGAAGGTGTTGCATAAATTCCTAGTCCAAGACCAAATAAAGCAAACCCGATAAATACGACAACAGTATAAGCAAAATCAGGTAAGAACGTTAATCCCATCATCGCTACCCCAACCGTAGTGATCAATGCGCCCCAAACCATTGGTGATTTCGCACCCACTTTTTGCAAAATTTTCTCTCCAACGCGAATCATAGCTAGAACGGCTACTAAATAGCCAATGGAAAGCATTCCTGATTGAAAAGCAGTAAATCCTCGACCTACTTGTACATACGTATTGGCAACAACGAGTGTACCGGCAATCGCGTTTAATAAAAAGTTTGAGTAAGTTGCGCCAGCATATGGTTTATTTTTAAATAAAGAGAAATCAATAAGTGCAATATCTTTCTTTTTCTCAACTTTGAAGAAGACGATAGCTCCAACCAAAGTAACGATGCCAAGTATAATAGAAATTGGGCTTGTCCAACCTAAGTCCGATCCAAATGTGATAAAAACGTTTAATGCGACCATTGTGACGATAAAAATGGCTAAACCACTAAAGTCGAATTTAAAAGCACCAGTTCCTTCAGCTTTGCTTTCCGGTGTATCTTTAATCAACCACATTGCAAGAAGTGCAAAAACAATAGAGAAGATAAAGATCCATTTCCATCCCATATAGGTAGCAATCGCACCACCGGCAAACGAACATACACCTGATCCGCCCCAAGATCCAATGGACCAGAAGCTAAGCGCACGTTGTCGGTCTTTTCCATCAAAGTAAGCCTTCATTAAAGCAATCGTTGCAGGCATAATACATGCTGCTGATAGACCTTGAACAATACGTCCGATAATTAATAATGCGGGTCCTTGCGCTAATACAAGGCATAATGAACCGATCACACTTAAAATTAACCCAACATACGTAATTTTTTTACGTCCAATTTTATCGGCGATTCCACCAGCCGCTACAATAAACATTCCAGAGAATAAAGCCGTTAAGCTGATGGCGATATTCAAGGTTCCATATGAAATCCCTAAATCTGATTGAACGGCTGGGACTACATTGACCATTGCCTGTGCAAATAGCCAAAATGTGATAACCCCGAACACGATCCCCGTGATCATCTTATTTGTACCTTTATAACTTGTCTCCATGATGAATCCTCCTTCACTTTAATTAGGCCTCTGCCATCCCTCTTAAAGTAACTAGGACTAACAGGAACCTTTATTTTGTTTCTATGTCATCATTATAAAAATTACACCGAATTATAGAGAGTCGATTTTTATCTAGTTCAACCTTTCACAATGTAAAATAATAAACTTTCCATTTTATGAGGTAAAAAAAGAGGAGTCAATTTTTGCCCGTATCCTCCCTTCGAAAAAATAAATAAAGGGCCCAACCTCGTCCCCACCTAAACATAGGTGGCCAAGGTCAGACCCTTTTTCTTGTACTATAGAAAAATATTAATTTAGCGCTTTGTAATCCAGCTCCAGCGCCCAGCACCTCGCTCAACTTCCTTCTCCTCCGTACGATAAGTCAACATCGACTCGTTTCACTCATCGCCGGATATCCTTTATCTCCTTCGGATCAGTCCAGTTTCGGATGGTGCTAAACAGGGCGCTTGCGCTTTTTGTTCAAAGATAAGAAAGAATAAGTTTTGCACAATATTGTCTAGCTCCAGCGCCTATCGCCTAGCAAACTTCAGGTCTCCTCCCTACGATAAGTCAACTAAGAATTGCTAACGCAATTCAAGTTTCCTATATCTCAGTCGAAGCCCCTCCAGTTTGTACGGCGATGGGCAAGGAGTTTGCGCTTTTCTTATTATATATAGGCCTTTCTTATATCAAAAAAATGAATCGCATTGCTTGTTAAATAAGAATAAAACGACCAATCCTCTTCAATCGATTCATCAAAGATCTCTAAGGAAGGCCTGCTAGAATTGATAATATAATCAATCACTTCGGCATCCATCCCATGCTTACTGTTTAAGTTCCACCATTTTGTATACAAAGCTCCGTGATCTTTATCAAAAACATGCTTACGGATCTGATATTCACCTTTAGGCAACCCCGAAATCGTCACGTGAATTTCCTTATTGAGCTTTTGCAGAAAGGTCTCTTCAACAGAAAAATAAGGATTGATGATAGT
>JAENZK010000322.1 GCA_016841285.1 Guptibacillus hwajinpoensis
AGTTAAAAACTTTGTTGAACGAAAAGGAATGACCTTTCCAGTCGTTATTGATGAAGATTTAGAAGTTCTTGAAGCATATGGGGTAAACCCACTGCCGACTACTTTTTTAGTAGACAAAGATGGGAAAATCGTTGATATCATTACTGGCCAATTAACGGAAGAGTTAGTAAAAAGTTATATGGAAAGAATCAAACCATAGGTTGTTGGGGGAGTAAGATGGATAAGGTAAAATGTGAATGTGGACATGTCAACCCTCATGGAACGGTTTTTTGTGAGGCTTGTGGAAAGTCGTTTGTAGAGAAGGAATCCAATGGCCTTTTAGATATGCGTTATGAGGGAAGCGCACGACGTTCACAAACATATAATAAAACTTTTATAGATAGTATTTGGAATTTCTTTTCTTCTGTTAAAGTTGGAGTTTGGTTAATTGTTATAACACTCGTTGCTTCTGCGTTAGGTACAGTATTTCCACAAGAAATTTACATACCGCGGAATGTTTCTCCTGGGGATTTTTATGAGCAGGAATATGGTTTTCTTGGTAAGCTTTATTATGAACTTGGCTTCAATGATTTGTATGGCTCCTGGTGGTACATGATATTGGTCGCATCGATTGCGATTTCACTTGTAATTTGTTCACTTGATCGTGTTGTTCCTTTATTTAAAGCTCTTAAAAAACAAGGAGTTAAAAGAAATTATAACTTTCTAAAAAGACAACGATTATTTGCGGAAGCAAAGCTCGATCACGATCAACATGAGCATGTAGACAATTGGGTGAAAGCATTAGAAAGGAAGCATTATAAAGTACGTGTCGAAGATGGGAATATTTTAGCTGAAAAAGGTCGTTTCTCCCGTTGGGGTCCATATGTAAATCATATTGGCTTGATTATATTCCTAATCGGGGCCATGCTGCGGTTTTTTCCTGGTATGTATATTGACGATGCTTTATGGCTTCGTGACGGAGAAACGAAAGCTATTCCAGGGACGAATGGGAAATATTACTTAGAAAACAAGCAGTTCATAAAGGAAGTTTATGATGAGGAAGATAACTTTACTGTTGGTATGGGAATGCCTAAAAACTACCAAGCGGATGTTGTCCTTTATGAGCGTGTAGATAAAGCAGTTCCAGGTACAAAACCTGAGCTTAAAAAAATTAAAGAACAGGAAGTGCGTGTGAATGAGCCATTAAAGTTTGAAGGGTTTGCGCTCTATCAGACAGACTACAAGATGAATGAATTCTATGAGATGACATTTAAACTTGTAGAAAAAAGTGCTAATAAAGGCTATGGTAGCGTCGTTGTTAATTTGGAAAATCCAGAAAAATTATATGATCTCGGAAATGGTTATAAAGTTGAGATTATGAGCTATTTTCCTAATTTTTATTTTGATGAAGAAGGTAATCCAAATACTAGGAACAGAATACCAGATAATCCGGCTTTTATTTTCAAAATGTTCTCACCTTCTGTCCCTGACGGTGAAGTAAGCTTTGTAGGAATTCGGACAAATGCCGAACCATTTGGTGAGAATAAATTTAAAATGGCGTTTCAGGATTTGAAAACGAGAAATGCGACTGGATTAACTGTTCGTCTTGACCGTACTATTGGGATTATTATTGCTGGTGGTATCCTTTTTATGTTAGGTGTCATCCAAGGGATGTACTGGAACCATCGCCGAATTTGGATTCAAAAGAACGATGAGGACATCATAGTTGCAGCACACACTAATAAAAATTGGTATGGTCTTAAAAGGGAGATTGAAACAATGTTTAAGGGTACTGTTTTGCCAATTCCGAACGATCAACAGGAAAATGTGAAATAGGGGGCGAGTATATTGATCGAGATTAGCAGTAATTTACTTTATGCTGCATTTATTTTATATCTTTTAGCTACGATATTTTTTGCGGCATCAATTCGGGATAAGCATTCAAAAGCGAATACAAATAAATGGGCGAAGTTAGGGATGATTGTAACAATTATTGGTTTTCTAGCACAAATTGGCTATTTCATTACAAGATGGATTGTTGCTGGACATGCTCCTGTAAGCAATTTATTCGAATATACAACGTTCTTTGGAATGATGCTCGTTTTTGCTTTTATAATCATTTATTTTATGTATAAAAATTCATTAATTGGGGCATTTACAATGCCGGTGGCAGTACTGGTAATAGCTTATGCTGCGATGTTTTCCAGAGAGGTTTCACCGTTAGTTCCATCCTTACAAAGCCATTGGCTATATATTCACGTCACAACAGCAGCCCTAGGGGAAGCGATTTTAGCGATCAGCTTTGCCGCAGGATTAATTTATTTAATTCATGTTGTGGACCAATCAAGGTCAAGTAAACGTACATTTTGGCTTGAGCTTGTATTGTACGGGATTATAAGTGTTATAGGTTTTGTTATTGTATCCTCTACGTTTAAAGCAATGGATTATGAAATGACCTTCAAATGGGTCAATCAAACTAAACAAGAAGCCCAACTTGTTTATAATATGCCGGCAATTGCAGGACCAGTAGGTGGAGAAAAGCTTTCAGAAGGCTTCGGTCCAGTTTTTGAGGCGCCATCTTGGATGAATGGTACAAATGCGCCTAAAAAACTCAATACGTTAATCTGGTCATTATTATCAGGTTTAATTATATACGGATTGATTCGTTTGATATTACGCAAAAGAATTGCCGCAGCCATTCAGCCAATATTAAAAAATGTAAATCTAAATTTAGTTGATGAGATCAGTTATCGCTCCGTTACAATAGGTTTCCCAGTTTTCTCATTAGGGGCATTGATATTTGCAATGATATGGGCACAGGTTGCCTGGACAAGGTTCTGGGGTTGGGATCCCAAGGAGGTTTGGGCTTTAATAACATGGCTATTTTATGCGGCGTTTTTACATCTCCGCCTTTCAAAAGGATGGCATGGTGAAAAATCTGCGTGGTTAGCGGTAATTGGCTTTGCAATCATCATGTTTAACCTCGTAGCTGTAAATCTTGTTATTGCGGGCCTACATTCTTATGCAGGTTAACTTTATTCATAAAATATAAAAAAAAATCACGAATTGTGTCATAATATAATAATTAAGGGGAAGTTTCATTTATTTCTTATTGAAGGGAGATTTCAAATGGAAAATAGTCAAGCAAAGATATTAGTAGTTGATGATGAGGAAAGAATTCGCCGATTACTCAGGATGTATTTAGAGCGAGAAGATTACATGATTGAGGAAGCTGAAAATGGAGAAGAAGCACTAATAAAAGCTACTTCAGAAGACTTTGATCTAATTTTGCTTGATCTTATGATGCCTGGAATTGATGGTATTGAGGTCTGTAAACAATTACGTGAAAAAAAGGCTACCCCGATTATTATGTTAACGGCAAAAGGAGAAGAAGCCAATCGTGTACAAGGATTTGAGGTTGGCACCGATGATTACATTGTAAAGCCATTTAGCCCAAGAGAGGTTGTATTGCGCGTTAAAGCATTATTAAGAAGATCATCGAGAACGGTATTTTTACAAACAGAACCGACAACAAAGGATGTTATTGTGTATCCGTTCTTAACGATCGATAATGATGCACACCGAGTAACTGCAGAAGGCAAGGATGTAAGTTTAACTCCTAAGGAGTATGAATTATTATATTTTTTAGCTAAAGCCCCTGATAAAGTTTTTGATCGTGAGCAATTGTTAAAAGAAGTATGGCATTATGAATTCTTTGGTGATTTACGAACAGTTGACACACATGTGAAGCGGTTAAGAGAAAAACTTAATAAAGTTTCAAGTAACGCTGCTAGAATGATTGTAACTGTTTGGGGTGTCGGTTATAAGTTCGAGGTTGTGTCTGAGTAATGCTATGGTTCTGGAGAAGTGTAGTTGGTAAACTTTGGTTTACAATTCTTTTACTTGTATCAGCGGTACTATTACTATTAACAATACTATTATTGCAATTCTTTGAAACTTTCCATGTAACAGAAGCAGAAAAGGAACTAACACAACTAGCCACAAAAGTATCAAAAATAATGGAAACCTATGGTGACGATGAATTAGCTTTCTCGATCGCCTGGGAAGTCATTGACCCGGCATCAAAAGTAATGATTATTGACTGGAAAGGGGATTATTGGTATTCCCCAAATGATGATAAATTAGCGGATCTACCAATTGAATTTATTTACAATGATCAAGAATTATCAGAAGTGCTGACAAAAAGAACAACCGTAAGTAAATTGGCCTATCCACCTAAAATCATAAATAAAGAAGATGAGATTGATAATGAAATATTAATAGTAGGTGTTCCGATGAGCCGTGCGGAGGGTAAACACGGCGGTGTTTTTATATACCAATCATTGGATGTTGTCAGCCAAACCTCAAAAGAAACAACTAAGATTATTATTGTCAGTGCCGGTATTGCAATTATTTTGACAACTATTTTTGCTTTCTTTCTATCATCGAGAGTTACGGCTCCTTTACGAATTATGAGGGAAGCTGCTTTTGAAATGGCTAAAGGAAAATTCAATGCGAAAGTTCCGATCTTAACACATGATGAGATTGGAGAGTTGGCGCTGGCTTTTAATCGCATGGGGAGACAACTAGAGTATCATATTGAGGCACTTAATCAAGAAAAGGAACAATTAACCAGTATTATCAGCAGTATGGCTGATGGTGTGATTACCATGAACCGAAAAGGGGATATTATAATATCAAATCCACCGGCAAAAAAATTGCTACAGGCCTTCTATTTTGAAAATAATATGCAAAATGAAGCTGAGCAGCCTTTGCCTAGTCAAATGAAAGGCATTTTGGAAAAAGTCATTTTAACTGAAAAACAACAAATTGCTGAAATCTCAATTCAAGGTAGAAATTGGGTTGTGTTAATGACACCTTTATATGATCAAGAGGCCATTCGTGGTACAGTCGCAGTTCTCCGTGATATGACGGAAGAGAGAAAGCTTGATAAATTGCGAAAAGACTTCATTGCTAACGTGTCACATGAACTTCGGACCCCGATTTCAATGCTTCAAGGTTATAGTGAGGCCATTATTGATGATATTGCTGGTACGGAAGAGGAAAAAAGGGAAATGGCCCAGATCATTTATGATGAATCATTACGGATGGGGCGTTTA
>JAENZK010000323.1 GCA_016841285.1 Guptibacillus hwajinpoensis
ATTAGTGCTATTGATAGATCCGTGCTTTTAATCGAATTACCCGTTAGAGATGAACTGCGCTCAAATATTCTGAGGTAAATATTATTTACTCTAAAATACAAGTAAATAACAACCCAATAACGAATCTAAAAAAGGGAGAGGTGTAAGTATTTATGGAATGTCAAGAATGTCACCAAAACCCTGCTTCGCTCCATTTTACTAAGATTATTAACGGACAGAAAACGGAAACGCATCTTTGTGAGCAATGTGCAAGGGAAAAAGGAGAAATCATATCCGGAGCTGGAGGGTTTTCGATTAGCAACCTTCTTTCCGGCTTATTAAATTTAGATTTCCCATTATCTACAAATCAGAGCAATCATCCTTTTGGAAATCTTGATATTGAGCAATGCAATCAATGCGGGATGACATTTCAACAATTTTCAAAGGTGGGGAGATTTGGATGTTCAAACTGCTACAAGACATTTAGCAGTAAATTAGATCCAATCTTAAGAAGGGTTCATAGTGGAAATACGGCACATGAAGGTAAAATTCCTAAACGCATTGGTGGTAATCTTCATATATCAAAGGAAATTGTAGAATTAAAGGAACAGTTGCAAAAAGCCATTTACAATGAGGAATTTGAAAAAGCAGCTGAAATTAGAGATAAAGTCCGCTCCCTAGAGCAGCTCTTAAGTGAGCATAGAGAGGGGGAGCGACATTAAATGTCATTACAACGTTTCATAAATCAGGCATTAAGCCCCTGGATGAGCCAGGAAGGTCCTGACAGTGATATTGTACTTAGCAGTAGAATCCGTTTAGCTCGAAATCTAAAGGACATTGTTTTCCCTACTTTAGCTTCCGGGGATGATTTAGAGCAAGTTATTGAATTGCTAAAGGAATCCGTCATCAATCGAAGCTTTAACTCCAATATCGGTCAATTTGAACTTATCAAGATGGTGGATCTAGAACCAATCGATAAGCGAGTTTTAGTTGAAAAGCATTTAATCAGCCCCCATCTTGCTGACGATGCAGAGCAAGGAGCTGTGATCCTTTCAGAAAATGAAGAAGTAAGCATCATGGTTAATGAAGAAGACCATGTTAGGATTCAGTGCTTATTCCCTGGTCTGCAATTATCCCAAGCTCTTCAAGTTGCCAATGCGATTGATGATTGGATTGAAGAAAAGATTGATTTTGCCTTTGATGAAAAAAGGGGCTATCTAACGAGCTGCCCTACCAATGTCGGAACTGGTCTCAGGGCATCTGTTATGGTTCATTTACCAGCCCTCATTTTAACAAATCAAATGAATAAAATAATACCTGCAATCAATCAACTAGGATTAGTGGTTAGAGGGATATATGGTGAAGGTAGTCAAGCGCAGGGAAATATATTTCAAATTTCAAATCAAATTACCTTAGGTATGTCGGAAGAGGATATTGTCAAAGATTTAGAAAGTGTAGTTGCCCAAGTCATTGCCCAAGAGCGCTCAGCACGGGATATGCTTGTAAAATCCTCCTCTATCCAGCTTGAAGATAAGGTATGGCGCTCCTATGGGATATTAGCAAATAGCCGCATCATTACATCAAGTGAAGCCTCCCGGAGTTTATCAGATGTAAGGCTTGGCATTGATTTAGGTTTTATACAAAATGTTTCAAGATCAATATTAAGCGAATTAATGGTTTTAACACAGCCAGGTTTTTTACAAAGGTTTGCAGGAAAAAGACTGACTCCTGAAGAAAGAGATGTAAGGAGAGCAACTCTAATCCGAGAACGATTAAAATTAGAAAAGGATTCGATGGGAGAGTGATCTAGATGATGTTTGGAAGATTTACCGAACGTGCGCAGAAGGTATTAGCACTTGCACAAGAGGAAGCGGTTCGATTAGGACATAGTAATATTGGGACAGAGCATATTTTGTTAGGTCTTATTCGCGAAGGTGAAGGGATTGCAGCAAAAGCACTAATCGCCCTTAATCTTGGACCAGATAAAATCCAAGAGGAAGTGGAAGCCCTTATTGGTAGAGGTGATGAGGCTAGCCAAACGATTCACTATACACCAAGAGCTAAAAAGGTAATTGAGCTTTCTATGGATGAAGCAAGAAAACTGGGTCATTCTTATGTAGGTACAGAGCATATTTTACTTGGACTCATCCGTGAAGGTGAAGGCGTTGCGGCCCGTGTATTAAATAATTTAGGTGTAAGCTTAAATAAGGCACGTCAGCAAGTTTTACAGTTGTTAGGAAGCAATGAATCTACTTCAAGCAGTCATTCTGGTGGAGCAGTAGCAAATGCTAATACTCCAACATTAGACAGTCTTGCCCGCGATTTAACGCAAATTGCCCGAGAAGGAAGCCTTGACCCTGTTATTGGCAGAGGTAAAGAAATTCAACGTGTCATTGAGGTATTAAGCCGTCGTACAAAAAATAATCCGGTTTTAATTGGTGAACCTGGGGTTGGTAAAACAGCTATCGCTGAAGGTCTTGCCCAACAAATCGTTCAAAATGAAGTACCTGAAATTCTACGTAATAAGCGCGTTATGACGCTTGATATGGGTACAGTAGTTGCTGGTACCAAATATCGTGGAGAATTTGAAGACCGCTTGAAAAAGGTTATGGATGAAATTCGCCAGGCGGGAAATATTATCTTGTTCATTGATGAATTGCATACATTGATTGGTGCAGGTGGTGCTGAAGGTGCAATTGATGCATCCAATATTCTTAAACCTTCTTTAGCCCGTGGGGAATTGCAATGTATCGGTGCTACAACATTGGATGAATACCGTAAGTATATCGAAAAGGATGCTGCCCTTGAACGCAGGTTCCAGCCCATTCAAGTTGGTGAACCGTCTCAGGAAGAAGCCATTCAAATTTTATATGGATTACGTGATCGTTATGAAGCTCACCATCGTGTTTCCATTACCGATGAGGCTATTGAAGAAGCTGTAAAGCTTTCAGCTCGTTATATATCAGATCGTTTCCTTCCTGATAAGGCGATTGACCTTATTGATGAGGCAGCAGCTAAAGTCCGTCTTCGTTCTTATACTGCTCCGCCTAACTTAAAGGAGCTTGAGCAGAAATTAGAGGAAATTAGAAAAGAGAAAGATGCAGCTGTTCAAAGTCAGGAATTTGAAAAGGCTGCGTCGTTAAGAGATACAGAGCAGCGTCTTCGTGAAGATGTCGAAAAGACGAAGAAAGAATGGAAAGAAAGACAGGGTAAAGAAAACTCTGAAGTTACAACAGAGGATATTGCTTTAGTAGTATCCGCTTGGACTGGAGTACCTGTATCTAAATTGGCTCAAGCAGAGACAGACCGTCTATTGAACATGGAGAGTATTCTCCATTCTCGTGTAATCGGCCAAGAGGAAGCTGTAAAAGCTATAGCAAAAGCAATCCGTAGAGCACGTTCCGGACTCAAGGATCCAAAGCGCCCAATCGGTTCATTTATATTCTTAGGACCTACTGGTGTAGGTAAAACGGAATTAGCTCGCGCTCTTGCAGAAGCGATGTTCGGCGATGAAGATGCTCTAATTCGCATTGACATGTCAGAGTATATGGAAAAGCATACGACATCACGACTTGTTGGTTCACCTCCAGGCTACGTGGGTCATGAAGAAGGCGGGCAATTAACAGAAAAGGTTCGCCGTAAACCGTTTTCTGTCATTCTTTTAGATGAAATTGAAAAAGCGCATCCAGAAGTATTTAATATTCTTCTTCAAGTATTAGAGGATGGCCGCTTAACTGATTCAAAGGGACGCACAGTTGACTTCCGCAACACGATTGTAATTATGACATCAAATGTTGGCGCAAGCGAGCTGAAGCGCAATAAGTATGTGGGCTTTAATGTTCAAGAAGGTCAAGAATACAAAGATATGAAATCAAAAGTAATGGATGCTTTGAAAAAGGCATTCCGTCCTGAATTCTTAAACCGTATTGATGAAATTATTGTCTTCCACTCTTTAGAGAAACAACATATCAATGAAATTATTACGCTAATGGCTAATGAATTGACAAAACGCTTAAAAGAGCAGGATATCGATTTTGCATTATCAGATACAGCAAAAGAAAAAATCGCAAATGAAGGCTATGACCCTGAATATGGTGCTAGACCATTAAGACGGGCATTACAAAAGCAGGTTGAAGACCGCTTATCTGAAGAATTGTTAAAAGGTACTATTCAAAAGGGCCATAAAATTATCATTGATGTAGAAAATGATGATTACGTAGTAAAAACAGAGTAGAATTTGAAACAAGAATAGGGCGCCAATAGCGCCCTTCTTTTCTTTTTGATTACAATATTGGATGTGGTATCATAAATATTAACAATATGTGGTAACCTTAATTAAAGGGGATTTTTTATGTCAAAGAAAAAAACAAAGTTTAGCTGCCAGGTATGTGGCTATGAAACACCAAAATGGATGGGTAAATGCCCTGGATGTAATGAATGGAACACAATGGTGGAGGAAATAGAACTTCCTAAATCATCAAGAAGACAATCATTTGTTACTTCATCGGAGTCAATTGCGGGTAAAAACAAGCCACAAATGATTACCACCATTCAATCTGTTAGCGAGCCAAGAATATATACAGAATATAAGGAAATGGATAGAGTTTTAGGTGGTGGTATTGTTCCGGGATCACTTGTGTTAATTGGTGGGGACCCTGGTATTGGTAAATCCACACTTTTATTACAAATATCCTCGCAGCTTGCAAATCGGAATCAAAAAGTTTTATACATATCTGGAGAAGAATCTCCCCGCCAGACGAAACTTCGGGCCGACCGTTTACGTATAGAAAGTGATAACCTTTTTGTTTTATCCGAAACAGATTTAGCTTATATAGAAAAAGCAATTGATGAAATGAGTCCATCCTTTGTCGTTATTGACTCAATTCAAACCGTATACCACCCTGAGGTTCAATCTGCCCCTGGTAGTGTATCGCAGGTAAGAGAATGTACCTCGCACTTTATGCGAATTGCTAAAACGAAGGGGATCGCCATTTTTTTAGTCGGACATGTTACTAAGGAAGGATCGATTGCTGGCCCAAGACTTTTAGAGCATATGGTTGATGCAGTTTTATATTTCGAAGGGGAACGCCATCATACATATCGAATTCTAAGGGCAGTAA
>JAENZK010000324.1 GCA_016841285.1 Guptibacillus hwajinpoensis
GGCACGTTCACGGCATTTGCGTGCCCGTTTCCAGCTTCTGCACGGCTTTTGGGCACGTTCAACGGGCCGGCCAATTAACATACTTTTTAAAATGTTTCCGGAATCAATGTAAAGCCTTCAATCACTGTATCTTCATCTACTTCAATTAGTAAGCAACGCTTACCGTTGTAGTTCACCTGTTTAACGTATTTTAAATCTTGAGGGCTAATTGAAATATTCGCCACTTTAGTCTGAATTTTGATCGATTTCGTATTATAATTTGGAACAACGCTGCTTGCTTTAAATTCGTGCTTCTCGTCATCAATGACTTTTTGGAATGCCGTTTCTACTTTTTCAGTATTAACGTCCTCTACCCCACTTACCTTTAAAACGCGTTCAACATCTTTGTAATCCAATTTCGGGGTTTCTTCCTCTTCATTTTCATCAATGATTCGGTTAATTTCCTCATAAACATTAGCAAGGGTTGAGGCATCGACCTGGTCCCCGACTACTTCTTTAACAATTTCTTCGAAAATCGCTTTATCCTCTTGTGCAGTTATAAACTCTTCGCCATTTAATACATTTACGACGAAATCCTCATCGGGTTGATTCGCTTTTTCAGCACAGTACAGAATGTGATTAACGTCCCCTGAATTATCAGTAAAGCATGGAAACAAAAATCCTGCGACTGGTGAAGCGAGATTTATGATAGGATCTACGATTACACTATATTTAAATACTCTTTCCACATAATCAAACATAAGCGTCTTTTTCGGCTGCACCGTTTTATTGATGCTGCAAAGAATGAATTGATGAGAATAGACTTCATCATTTTCACTCACTTCTGCTTCTTCATTTTTCTTTTTCGTAGGTTTAAAAAATTCGCAACGAACGAAGGTTGCAACCATATCTTCTGTATGTTGTGCATTTCTAAACATTTTCTCGACGATTAATAGCATTTGTGCCTTCCAGTCCTCGACATCATTTGCTTGCAAACCATCATAAAGAAGAAGCTGTGTATGGTCCTCGGCTTCACGTTGAAACTTTAATTCAAACAACTTCACATCCAATTGGCCTGTAAGAACCTTTTTGAAGTTGCTCAGGAATAACTCCTGCTGTTCCTCTTCCAGCATTTGAAATGGCTTACTTTCTTGATGATAAATTTCGCTGCTTTCCTTCATAACATATACATTAAAAATATCTTTGATTTTCATTCGCTTATTATTAAGCTTAAATTGTTTTCGAATATCTGCTACATCTTTTTTGTTCATAATAAAAAATTCCCTCTCCTTACAGCTCTAGCCCTGGTACTCCGTTCAAATCCAGCCCTGCTCTCTTCCCTTTTTCAAATTCAATGCTGCCAGCTGCTGCGATCATTGCTGCATTATCCGTACATAAATTTAAAGGCGGAATCACAAGATCAATGTCTGTCTCTAAGAATTCTTTTTCCAGTGCAGCCCGCAAGCCTTTATTAGCAGCGACACCACCTGCTAGAAGAACTTGTTTTACATTGTATTTTTCTGCAGCAAGCTTTGCCTTCGTTACGACTACTTCAATTACACTAGTCTGAAAGCTTGCAGCAAGGTCTTCTGGTTTTATTTCTTCACCGCGTTGGGCTGCATTATGAAGCGTATTGATGACGGCAGATTTTAATCCACTAAAACTAAAATCGAATGAATCCTTTTCTAACCAAGCTCGAGGGAGGTCAATGGTTGGGCTTCCTTCATGTGCCAAACGGTCAATATGTGGCCCGCCCGGATACGGAAGGCCCAGCTGACGTGCAACTTTATCATAGGCTTCCCCCGCTGCGTCATCCCTTGTTTCCCCAATCACTTCGTAAGAGCCATGTTCCTTCATATAAATAAGCTCTGTATGACCACCAGAAACAACTAAAGCTAAAAGTGGAAATGTCATTTCCTTCACGAGACGGTTAGCATAAATATGTCCTGCTATATGATGAACAGGTACAAGTGGAATATTATGAGCAAAAGCCAATGCCTTTGCTGCGTTCACACCAATTAATAAGGCTCCTACTAAACCTGGGCCTTCCGTAACTGCAATAGCATCGATATCGCCATATGTAATCGCAGCTTGATTCATAGCCTCCTCTAAAACAATCGTAATTTGTTCAACATGATGTCTTGAGGCAATTTCTGGAACAACGCCACCAAATCGTTTATGGCTCTCTATTTGTGAGGCAACAACATTTGCAAGAATTTCTCTGCCATTCTTTATGATTGCCACAGCTGTTTCATCACAGCTTGATTCTATTGCTAAGATAATTTGATCTTTATCATTCATTTAAGTTCACCCACATTACTAATGCATCTTCATGATTATCAGTATAATAATTTTTACGAATGCCACCTGCTTGGAATCCGTATTTCTTATAAAGGTTTTGAGCTACTATATTTGAAACCCGAACCTCTAATGTTAAAACTCTTAGACGTAAAGCATGACTAAATTCAATGACTTGCTTTATTAAGGCATCTCCTAATTTTCTTCCTCTGTATTCCGGTAAAACTGCAATATTTGTGATATGCCCTTCATCAAGAACAACCCACATTCCGCAGTAGCCAATGACTTGATTATTAAGCTCCATCACGATATATTTTGCATATTGATTTGTTGTCATTTCATTGTAAAAAGCTTCCTTGCTCCACGGCAAGCTAAAAGAATTGATTTCTATATTATATACTTGCTCAACATCTTCCACTGTCATTAAGCGGAATTGAACAATATCCTCCATCGATGTTGCTCCTCGTATTAAAATTCTTATTTGGTCAAGGGCTCGGGTTCTTTGTCCTTAGGACAGAGAACCCGACCCTGTGGCCCAAATCCCGGCCCTGCTTCCCGTTTTATACTTGCTTCTGCGCTTCCAACCACTTTGCTTCGGCCTCTGCTAAGCGGATATAATTAGGAACAAACGCATGGACCTCCTGCGGCTCTTTATCAATACCAATGATCGCAAGTTCAGATGGTCGCGGGTTAAACAAAGACGGTGTGGCAATGACCGCCTGGTCCTGTAAGACTTCCTTAATAACCGCTTCATGAAGCGGGACATCATTCCCTACAAATAACACTTTCTCATCTTGCTGTTTCAGCTCCCCAACCCAACTTTTTAGCATAATAATTTGATCTTCTTTTAGGGGTTGAAATTTATCGCCAATCATCGTATAAAGTCCTGTATAAACTTGACCTCTTCGAGCATCAAATAAAGGTGATACTACTCCATTAAAATGCTGCCCATTCCGGGCAAGCACTTCAAGACTGGAAACTCCAACGATTGGAATGTTTAGAGTCCATGCTAATGTTTTCGCGATTGTAACACCGATTCTTACCCCAGTATAAGAACCCGGGCCATGCGCGACAATAATGCGCTCTAATTGTTTCGGTTGTATTCCAACTTCCTTCATTAAATCACTGATTGCCGGCATTAGTCTGACGGAGTGATTTTTGCTAAGGTTTGTAATATATTCACCAAGAATTGTCGTCCCATCGATAACGGCTACACCCATGATCTGGTTTGATGTATCAATTGCTAATGCTTTCATTTGAAAATAACTCCTTACATAAATCTAAATACCTTGTCCCAATTGGTTCAAGTATTATTTTTCTATCGGTATCATTTACATAGTTAATATTTATTTTTAAAATTTCAGCTGGCAGCATGTCTTCGATAAACTGGGCCCACTCTATCACAGAAATACCGTCTCCATGAAAATATTCATCAAACCCTAAATCCTCGTCACTTTCCTCTAATCGATACACATCCATATGATATAAAGGTAGTTTCCCGTCCGAATACTCTTTAATAATCGTAAATGTTGGGCTATTCACTGTTCGTGTTACCCCTAAACCTTGTGCCAAGCCTTTGGTAAATGTCGTTTTACCAGCACCGAGATCTCCTTCTAACGTGATTACGGTTCCTTTATCAAGTTTTTGTGCTAATTTATTAGCAAAATCCATTGTTTGTTCAGCAGAATTGCTATCAAAAATAAACTCCATCAAGATCACCCTATTTATCTGAAATGGTTGAATCCAAGCTTTTGTAATAGATTCATTTGATCGTCTTGCTTTATCAATACTTTTCCTGGTCCTTCCGTGACATACCCAATTTTAGTTATAGAATAATTTTTCTGCTCGCATTCTTTTTTTAACTTAAGCCAATTTTCCACTGAGACCGTTCCGACCAGTTCATAGTCTTCACCGCCATTTAACATCCAGTGAAGCTGTTGATCTTCACCAAAGCTTTTAATTTGGCTGCTCTTCGGAAGTTTCTCTGCCTCAATTACAATTGTAACGTCGCTTGCCGATGCGATTTCATTCAACTCACTGGCGATTCCATCACTAACATCATTCAAAGCCACCCGATTATAATTTGCAAGAATTTGCCCAATTTCTACTTTCGGCTCTGGTAGCTGATGTCTCTTAATTAAAGCTTGTTCATCTTTGGAAAAATGAAAGTCGACACCGTTTTTCAGCAAGAGCTCTAAACCTGCCGCTGAGTCTCCTAAACTTCCTGTAACAAAAACGATATCATCTGTCATTGCGTTTTTCCGCAAAAGATGTCTGCCTTTATGTACCCGCCCGATTACTGTCACAGTTATTACAAGGCTGTGCTTCGAGGAAACCGTGTCACCGCCGATTAGATCCATTTTGTACCGGTCAGCGAGTGCCTCCATCCCTTTATATATTTCTAAAAGTTCCGTATCGGACCAGTGCTTTGGTATGGCAATCGAAACTAAATAAAAATTCGGCACACCGCCCATTGCTGCTATATCACTAATATTACTAGCCAGTGCTTTATAGCCAATATGGTATGGCTTCATTGTCATCCTATTAAAATGTACTTCTTCTATCATTGTATCCATACAAACGATTTCTTCAACATCATTATTTCCAGAATATAGGGCCGCATCGTCACCGATCCCCGTAACTAAATGGGACTGCCTATATGTTTTTGGTGTAATGCTATTAATAAACGAGAATTCATCTTGAATAGACAAATTTACTCCCTCCAAATCGAACACATCCGGTGTGGGCCACAGAACCCGACCCTCTGTCCCACTCAGGACAAAGAACC
>JAENZK010000001.1 GCA_016841285.1 Guptibacillus hwajinpoensis
CAACTAGACCCTGAAGAAAAGGATATTCCACTTTTAGAGAAGGCATTAAAGGATGAAAAAGCTTCTATCCGAAGACTAGCTGTCGTGTATCTTGGCATGATTGAATCGGAAAAAGTGCTACCTTACCTGGGGGAAGCAGTTCTGCACGATCCATCCGTTACTGTTAGAAGAACAGCAGGAGACTGTTTATCTGATATTGGGAATCCAAAAGCAATCACGACCATGATTCAGGCACTAAAGGATAAAAATAAGCTCGTGCGTTGGAGAGCAGCGATGTTTCTATATGAAGTGGGGGATAAATCTACAATCGAAGCATTACGTGAGGCGGAAAATGACCCGGAATTTGAAGTGGCTATGCAAGTTAAAATAGCGCTACAACGGATTGAAGGTGGAAAAGCAGCAGAAGGGTCTGTGTGGAAGCAAATGACGGAAAACCGGAATAAGGAATAGAGTCAGAGTTCCCGACCCTCTGTCCCTGCCGGTAATTCAGTAAAAGCCAGAAATAGAAAGGGGAAAAATAAAATGAATAACTTATTTACGGATCGTTTATGGAAACGGGTAGAGCCTATTTGGAATTCATATTTGGAGCATCCTTTTGTGAAAGGGCTTGGAGAAGGTAGGTTAGAAAAGGATAAATTCAAGCATTACATGAAACAAGATTATGTTTACCTGATAGAGTATTGCCGACTTTTTGCCTTGGGAAGTGCTAAAGCACAGGACTTAAAAACAATGACTACATTTGCAAAACTTCTTCATGGTACTCTAGATATGGAAATGGATCTTCATCGTCAGTATGCCGCTCAATTTGGTATTTCTCAGGATGAGCTCGAAGCAACTCAGGCTGGGGCAACAACTACAGCCTATACAAGCTACATGCTGAACGTAGCGCAACTTGGTGGAATAGAAAATGTGGTTGCCTCTGTTCTTACATGTGCATGGAGCTATAGCTTTATTGGCAAAGAGCTAGCAACATGGCCTGGTGCCATCGATCATGATTTCTACGGTGAATGGGTAAAGATGTATTCTTCTGATGAATTTACCGAGTTGGCAGAAGACTGTAAGAACCTTATGAACGAAATAGCAAATGGAAAACCCGAAAGAGAATTAGCCAAATTAGAAGAGATTGTCGTTAGTACAAGTTACTTTGAATATATGTTTTGGGATATGGCTGAGAACAAAGTGGAATGGCCTATAAACCTATAAGTAAATAATAAAAAGCATTCGTTTTGGCAATAATAGAAATATATGGTATAGTAAGGTAACAAAGTAAAATTTCTATTCTATATTAAACAGAGGCTTTTTTCAATGTAAAAAGAGGATGCACCAAAAAATAACTTACGGTGCATCCTCTTCAGTTTATGTCAAAAATATAATGTAAAGAGGGTTGTATTAATGATTTCTAAAATTAGAAAAGTTAAATTCAACAAAGAAGGAAAAAATCCTGCATATAAGGTTATTCTTGAAAGTCCTGAAGGAAAAGAATTGTATACTCAGTTTGATTATATCCTAGAAACCCAATCCTATTCTCTATTAAAAGTAAAATATGATGGTCTTGATAAAGATGCGAAACTTGCTTGGTATACTAATGATGTTGAGAAACTTACCGTTGATAAATTTCTGGATAAAGTTAGTCGAAAAATCAATAAAAAATATGGTTATGTATTAAACAGTAAAAGCTAGTTTACATAAAATATTTATGGTTACCAAGTTAAATGTCGAAGTGCTAGGCACTTCGGCATTTTTTATTTTAAGGTAATAAAGGGTGAAAGTATAATTTAAATTTACACAATATTTATAAAATTGCAATAGATACTTAATAAAGTTTCGTTACTATTAACCATATAAACCGGAGTTGGGGGGATGTTTTCTTATGTCGAAAAAAACCGACAAGTTCTGTCTGTATTGACGTAAGTATTTTATTGTATTTCCTATTACCATATGGTTTAATTAACCATGTTGATATTTTATAAGAATTTTATAAAATAAAACCTTGCTAGAATAATTGATCGGGAGGTTGATAGAAAGGTCATATGAAAAATGAATAACAATTGAAATCATTCGTAATTACTTTGTCTTTTTATTTGATATCTAAAATAATTCTAATGAGGGGTTTTATATTAAAATGGTTATTCAAAATTTAGTTAGTACGAAACAATATTTTGAAAATGAAACAAAAATGAACTATTTCGTAGTTTATGAAAAATCAGAAAAAACCAAGGCCTTATTTAAGGATAAATATATAGAGGAATGGAATGCTGGAACAGAAGAACTTATACATATTTTTTATGCTAAAAGTAAATCTGATTCTGTTCGACGTCTGCACAGTTACAAACTTAATCCAGAGAATATGTCGATTGAGGACACACTTAAGACTATACAGGAAGAACATAAAGAAATTTTCAAGTAAAGCAGAAAAGTAAGCCGAGGTTAAACCTCGGCTTATTGCTTTAATTAAGCAATCGTTTGAACGGGGTAGTGGTTAAGGGGTTGGCTTGAAGTAGGAATGGAAGGAGAATGTTTGATAATGATCAGCACAACTTTGTCCGGTGTTGGAAGACTTGGGAAAGCCTTGATGAAACAATGGAATATTAGTAATGAAAAAATGGGTATCTTTCATCCGTCTGATGAAAAAGTAAAAAGTTTTATTTCCGATTATTCGAATGGAGTCCCAGTATCAACAAAAGATTTAGCGAATATGAAAACAATTATTTTGGCTTTGCCTGCAGCAAAAATACCGGAATTTCTAAAGCAAAATTATCATTCCAATATTACATATGTAAATATGGCAACTGCCATGAAAACGTCTGATCTCCAAAAAGAATTTACTGAATTACAAATCGTGAGTATGAAGTTTGTTGGCCATGCCAACGACCTAAATAAAAATGGGAATGGTTATTTTATCACTGAACAAGAAACGCCTGATGAAATCGTAAATCTTTTTAACGGAATCGGAGTAGTCAGGAGGGGTGAACCTGATATAGTTAATGATGTTAACAAGTTGGCTACTTATTACGCGATAAAAGCAGCTGTTGAGTTAGAAAATGAGCTTAGAATAAAAAAATATGATCAATCCTTGATTGATCGTGCTCTTTCTGCGATTACTCCGGAAGTGATAAAGTCCTACCAGAAGGGTGATCTTGGTCATTTTGCTCAAAGTGTTGTGACAGAAGTTAAGGAATTGATAAGATGATAGCCATTTTAAAGGGTGCACCAAATCAGGTGCACTCTTTTAAATCCCGATTGTTAGCACCGTGCAATAAGCGAAATTACAAGACTAGAAAGGTATTTTTTACAAGATATAATATCAAACCCACATTCTTTAATTATGACTTCTGGATTTCTGTTAAGATGGCATCCATCAGCAATATGTTTCCAAGCTGGTGTTAAAAGATGCTGTAAACCTGCCAAAAATGGTTGTTCCATTTTGATATGTTCCAAAACTAGTAATTTTCCATTTGGTTTAAGGACTCTTTTACACTCTTGTATTACTTGCGTCATGTTATCAACAGAACATAGAACGAGTGTTATCACTATTGTGTCAAAATGATTATTGGGAAAAGGGAGATTCTCCGCCTTATTTTTGATTATTTGGATTGGAACATTAGCCTCTTGTTTTCGAACCAAAGCTTGCTTGATCATATATGGGTTTGGTTCAATGGTAATAACCTCTTCACATTTATTATATAGGGGAAAATTTATGCCAGTTCCTCCTCCAATCTCAAGCACTTTACCTGTAGCTTGGTCCAGTAACTTTTTTCTCCATGCCATTATGTACTTTTTTTCTAAAGGTGCCATAGCTTTGTCGTAATATTTAGCGAATGTATTTGTCATTTAAATGATTTCCTCCAAAGTTTAATCCCATTCTTTTATTATAATATAGAAAATTTGATCATAGGAGGGGGGGATCCAAAAAAGCGGGTAAGCATGTCCTAAGTTTCAATACCATCATTATTATGATATTATATATTTCATTGATATAGACCTATCCCTATAAGTTGTTTAGGCTCAAGGGAGGTCTATTTCTTTTTGTACTATAGGAAAGTATAAAATTTTATGGATTAATTGCAAAGAGGAAGCAAATGATAACAACTAAAACCTATATAAAAGAGTGGCAGCAAGCACTACATCAAGAGATAAATTACTTAAAAAGGTTCGGTGGAAGCAGATACGCAGTAACAAATGGAAGGCTGTTATCCAACGAGGGTTCATATAGCTATTATTTTGAAACGGCTTTTTCAATAAGGATCCCAGTTGGTTCCTCAATCAAATTAGAATCGGGAACGATGAAAAATAAAGGGAGAGTGCTTTCCTCAGAGGGGAGGGGAATCATTCTTGCGATCGATCAGTATTTTGGGGATTTCATTCAGGATGCATTTTTGTTACACGATCCATGGGAATTACTAGAACAATTAATAGAGCGCTTAGATGAAATCAAAAAAAGCAAACAAAAGAGGCTTAGACTGAAAAGATTGATGAATCCCTCCCTGGAAGTAAAACATCCTATAGGAAAAATAAAAAGTAACGTCCATGAACTAATTTTGCGGTCCAAATACAATCCGGTCACGTATGTATGGGGTCCGCCGGGTACAGGAAAAACATACACTTTGGCCAGAACAGCCGCTCAAAAGTATTTTCAGAACAAAAAGGTATTGATTTTGTCGCATAGTAATCAAGCTGTCGATGTATTGATGGCTGAACTGGCTGCTTTTATTAAAAAGAAAAAAAGATTTCAAGAAGGGGACGTGCTCCGTTATGGCGGGTACAAATGGGATACCCTATCTGCCCATAACGAAATTACCACCAACCTACTCATTGAGAAGCATGACCCCAACCTCGCAAAAGAGAGAGAGAAACTAGTAGAAGAAAGGCGTAATTTAAAGCAAGATTTGGCCCGTTCATACAGTAAAAGAGACTCGGATCATTTACTAGATTTAGAAATAAAGATTGCCAGGATTCATGAAAAGGTAAGGAAAAAAGAAGTTCAATTGGTTAAGGATGCATTAATTATCGGAACGACGTTAGCAAAAGCAGCTAGTGATAGTGCTGTTTATGAACAAGAATATGACATCGTCATCGTCGATGAAGCAAGTATGGCCTATGTACCGCAGGCAGCTTTTGCTGCAACCTTGGGGAAGCGGGCCATTATTTGTGGGGATTTCAAGCAATTGCCTCCAATTGCATCAAGCCGTGACCTGCTTGTGGAAAAATGGTTGAAAGAGGATGTGTTTCATCATGCCGGGTTAGTAAAATGGTTGAATGAAGGGAATCTTCACCCACAGCTGTTTTTATTAAAAGAACAGCGGAGGATGCACCCTGACATATCTGCTTTTACTAATCGATACATTTATCATTCGTTGGTTGGAGACCACGAAAGCGTCAATAACAGCAGAAATAAGATCGTAGGTCAATCTCCTTTTAAAGAACAAGCTGCTGTGCTAGTTGATACTAGTTTCACAGGCTTGCAATGTATGAATGATAAAATGACCAATTCCAGATTCAACCTGTGGCAGTTGTTGTTGTCTTTTCAATTAATGAATGAAGCATATGAAGGTGGAGCTAAATCGATTGGTTATGTAACACCTTATCGGGCCCAGGCAAATCTTATGGAACTGCTACTTGAAGAGATTTATGATAAAGAGCGCAGCCAGGCGGATATTATTGCGGCTACAGTCCACCGATTCCAGGGAAGTGAACGGGATGTGATGATTTTTGACACCGTGGATAGCGACCCGCAAGACCGTCCAGGCATGTTATTGATCGGGAAGGATAGTGAACGTCTGATTAATGTAGCAATTACTAGAACGAAGGGAAAATTTCTTCACGTCAGCAACAGACATTTCATTGAAAAGCACATTTACCAAGGAAAAACGCTTCGGCAACTCATAGACCATCAGGTCAGACAAAAGCAAATTATCACAACAAACGAAATTGGTTCATGGATTCGAAACCAACACCCAAAATTGCGGTGGATTCATGCCCGAAAATTGGAACCTGTTTTTCGTGATATTCAAACTGCAAAGTCATCGATTACTATCTCCTTACCTGTGGGTACCCAATTGAATGAAGAATGGAAAAAGCAAGTACACAATAAAGAAAATCACTTGAAATTATCCATTATTACCGATCGCTTTCCGTTTCCGTTTGTGATGATTGATGAGAAGGTTTTGTGGCTTGGACTTCCACTTGAAGGAGCAAGAGGAGTTCAGCCGCCCTATGTTGCAGCAAGACTGAGTTCAAGTGTAGTTTGTGAATACTTATTAAAACAGATTTAGGAGGTACTTTTCTATTATAGAAAGGTGCCTTTTTTAAAATTATTTTTAAAATATATGTGATTAATTTAAAAGTAACTAAGGTATGAAGTGAAATCTTGATATATCAATATGAAAGCGTTATAAATTCCGCCTGAACCGGTCAAAATATAAAGCGCTATCAATTAATATATATCAAAATTAGATTAATTTAAGTTAAAAAATGTATTGTTTTAGATTGATTATCAGATTACTATAGGAACATATATAATTTTCATGTTAGAAAACCTCACATGAAAATAAAAGGGGTAGTTAATGATGAAAAAAATTGAAGCAATCATAAGACCAGAAAAGCTCACAGAGACTATAAAGAGTTTAAAGAATATAGGTGTTACTGGTTTCACTGTTTCACAGGTGGTTGGTAGAGGGAAACAGAAAAGCACTCTTGGTGTCTATCGTGGTAAGAATTACAATGTTACCCTGCATCCAAAAGTGAAATTAGAGATTATTCTTTCGGATTATATGGTGGAATTGACAGTAAAGAGCATTGTGGAAGCTGCGAATACTGGTGAAGAAGGCGATGGAAAGATTTTTGTTTATCCCATTTTGGAGGCCTATAACATTCGAACAGGGAAAATTGATACTGATATTGATGAATTAAAAGAGGAGGGGGAAGGGTCGTGGAACTGATATATTTAAATACAATTTGGGTCGTATTGGCGGCTGCAATGGTTTTATTAATGGAAGGTGGATTTAGTTTACTGGAAGCAGGTTTTGTTAGAACTAAAAATGCTGTAAACGTAACGATGAAAATATTTGTTGATTTGACAATTGGAGCATTGACTTTTTGGGTAATAGGCTTTGGATTAATGTTTGGGAAGGATGCATTCGGGATCATTGGTACAAGCTTAATAGGTACACCAGAAAAAATTGCTCTTCCTTTTGAGTTACCTAGTACAGCATTTGTTTTATTCCAAATGGGCTTTGCGGTAGCTTGCATCTCGATTATTTCAGGAGCTGTTGCGGAACGTATGAATTTTAAAGCCTATATAATAACGGCAGTCCTTATATGTATTATCATTTATCCGCTATCAGGACATTGGATTTGGAATAGCGATGGTTGGCTGGCTAAGTTAGGAATGAAGGATTTTGCGGGTTCTGCTGTTATTCATGCGGTTGGTGGCTTTGCAGCATTAGCGATGGCTAAAATATTAGGACCTAGAAAAGGACGATTTAATTCTGATGGAAGTGTTAATGTATTTGCGCCGAGTAATATTCCGTTAGCATCAGCTGGTGCGTTTATTTTATGGTTTGGCTGGTTTGCTTTTAATGCAGGTAGTACATTAGATGCATCCAATGGTTCTCTTGGATCGATAGCGATCAATACGATGTTGGCCGGAGCGAGTGGTGGTGCAACTGCCTTGATTCTAACCATGAAAAAATTTGGGAAAGCTGACCCAAGTATGACGATTAATGGGATATTAGCTGGTTTAGTTGCGATAACAGCTGGATGTGCATTTGTTTCTCAATGGAGTGCTATTTTGATAGGAATTAGTAGTGGGTTCATAGTTATCTATGCAACACTTTTTGTTGACTTTATTAGAGTGGATGATCCTGTAGGAGCAGTTGCGGTACATGGATTCAATGGATTGTTTGGTACGATTGCAGTTGGATTATTTGATACATCACAAGGTCTTTTTACTACAGGGGATATCTCGCTTTTAAAAATCCAGTTGCTTGGTGCAGTTGTGGTGATTGTTTGGGGTATTATCGGCGGTGCGTTTATGGCGAAGGTATGTGAAATGACAGTCGGTCTTCGGGCAAAAGAACGGGATGAAGATGAAGGATTGGACATGGCGTACCATGGCATACCAGCCTACAATGAATTAGAAAGATTTACAGATTTACCTACGAGTTTTTATAACTTTGAAGAAACAACAGGAATATCAATTGCCCCAATTAAAAAAGAGAAAGCAAGCTCGATCTAATTGATTGCATAGTTATGGAAAAACACACGCAAATTTTAATACGTTAAAATTTGTATGTGTTTTTCTTTCTAAATGAACTGTACCTAATATTTCAAATACACCACCAATTTGTCTAATACATAGGATAAATATGTGTTGAACGATCTAAAAGGAGGACTGCCTTATGGATGAGAACTGTGTACAACCTTTTTGCGCGCAAATTGGAGATCAAGCTCCTCTGTTTGTAGCCGAAGCTTACGACAATGCAGAAAAGACTATGAAAGAAATTGAATTAGAAAATTTACGTGGAAAATGGGTGCTCTTATTTTTTTATCCGAGTGATTTCACATTAGTTTGACCGACGGAGTTGGCAGCGGTCGCTGCTATTTATGATCAATTAAAAGCTTTAAATACTGAAGTACTTGCGATAAGTACTGATAGCGTATTTTCTCATAAAGTTTTTACGGAGGTTTCTTCAGCTGTTTCGCAGATAAATTTTCCTCTTCTAAGTGACCGAACACAACAAATAAGTAAGGCATATAGAGTGTTAAATGAGAAAACAGGTGCTGCATTCAGAGCGACTATCATTATTGATCCGGAAGGGATAATTATTACGAAATTTGTTAATCCACCAAATATTGGGAGAAACGTCTACGAAATAGTAAGGATGATTCAAGGTCTACAATATAATAGAAAGACTGGGGAAGTTGTTCCGGCGAATTGGGTTCCTGGTCAATCTGGAATTGCAAGAGATCCAAATTATATTGGCAGAATCTAATTGCCTTCCAATAATCGTGTATAATAAAAAGTGGGTTATGTGATAAAGAAGAGTTGATCGTTTCCAGTAAATGATTAGCTCTTTTTGTAAGAGGTGAGAGTTCATGATTTACATTGGTTTAACAGGCTGGGGAGATCACGAAACCCTTTATGCTAATGAAATAAAGCCTAAAGATAAACTAGCTGAATATAGTGGTCACTTTAAAGTTGTCGAGGTAGATACATCGTATTATTCGATTCCACCAGTCCAGAATGCAGAAAAATGGATCAGTGAAACCCCAGATGGATTCTGCTTTGTGGTAAAAGCCTATCAAGGAATGACCAAGCATATTCGGAAGGAAAGAATTCCTTTTAATACTAGTAATGAGATGTTTCAAGCGTTTAAGGATTCGTTAGCACCGTATGAGGTAAGTGGCAAATTAGCAGCAGTTTTGTTTCAGTTTCCACCATGGTTTAATTGTTGTAAAGAAAATGTAGCTTATATAAGGTATTGTAAAAATTTAATGGATGATTTTCCTGTGGCTCTGGAATTCAGGCATCAATCATGGTTCAGTAGCAAATACCGTGAGGGTACTTTATCGTTTATGAAACAAGAAGGATGGATTCATTCAATTGCGGATGAACCACAAGTTGGAGAAGGGTCAGTGCCGTTAGTTCCAGTTGCAACTGATTCGGAAATGACAATTGTTCGGATGCATGGCCGAAATGTTCAGGGGTGGAACAAACCAGAAGATGTTGACTGGCGAGAAGTCCGATTTTTGTATAAATATAGTAGGGAAGAGCTTTTAGAATGGAAAAAAATCATTGGAGAGCTTTCAAAACAAACAAAAGATATTATTGTATTATTCAATAATAATTCGGGTGGAGATGCGGCAGAGAATGCAAAACAATTTCAAGAAATTTTAGGAGTTGAGTATGAAGGACTTGCTCCTAAACAATTGGGTTTGTTTTGAAGCGAAGGATAAAAAATAGGGACGGTTCTTGAATGGTAATGAAATTGGATTTCTTAGTACTTAGAACCGTCACCGTATTTTTTATTTAACTCGATATAATACAACATAGCCATTCCCTCTAGTAATGTATTTGCGATCTTTTTCTTTTCTGTTTAGAACTTTTTGTAGTTTATAAAGAGATGATTCTTTTGCGATTTCAGGGGTGTTTCCATAATTGTAAGCGGTTACACTTTTTAACGTTGAAGAGACTATATACCTATCGTCGTCAAGCCATATACGGTGTCTTATTTTTCCGTTTTGATACCAAAACGAATTCCAAATTTTTCTAACCATTATAATAATCACCTCACTATTTTATATTATAATTATAATATACTGCTTTTATTCTTTGAATTCTAGTTCTATTTTTTGAAAATACAAAATAATCAACCCGAAGACACTGACAAATATGAATATATCAATGTTCGTCAGTGTTTTCGGTTGTTTAGCTAACCCGATTCACTCTTCCGCCATGGATAACCTGAAATTTTTTCTTTTTTCCTTCTCGTAGTTCTTTTTTTACCTTTAGAAAAAGCAAAACAGGTACCCAACTAAAAGCTACTATGGTAATGATTACATAGTACAAAAAAGGATCAACAACACCAAAAAGATTTTGCCCCTGCTCTAACAATCTATAATGCCACCTTTCTGATAGTTTTTATATTATATTCTATGGAAAGTTTAAATATCCTTTTGTATATATAAATTTTTCTAAAATATTATAATGAGAGTTGCTCATTGACAATAAACTAATGAAAAACCCAGAATTCCAGTGACCTAAGTCGCGGGATTCTGGGCTTTATATTAATTATTTTCAGCTGGTGATACTTGATAATTCGCTTTTTTAACAACATTGATGATAAATCCGATGACTCCACCAATAACCGCTGGCAAAATCCATCCTAATCCTACCGAATACATTGGAAGAATTGTAGTAAATAAATCATTGATGGCTTGTACCTTAATGCCGGCAGCGTTTAATCCATCAAACACACTTACGATACCGGTTAATAACATACTAACTTGATATACCTCTTTTTTACCCTTAAATAGAGGGTGAAGGAATGTTAATACTAATAAGGCAATAGCTAACGGATATAGAGTGACTAAAACTGGTACAGAAATTGAAATTAAGGTTGATAAACCAAAGTTTGCAATGATTGTACTAAAAATTGTGAAAATGATTGCCCATCTTGTATATGAAACGCTTGGAACTAACTTGTTGAAATATGCTGCACATGATGTGATCAAGCCGATACTAGTTGTTAAACAAGCAGCAATTACTATAATAGAAAGTAATGCATTCCCGTATGATCCAAAATAATGAGCGGCCACTGCTGCAAGAACGGCACCGCCGTTATCTAACATGCCAAGTTCAGAAACGCTAGTTGCCCCCATGTAAGCAAGGGAAGAATAGATTGTTGCTAGTAATACTCCAGCAATAAGTGCAACCTTCAAACTAGAAGTCATAATTTCTTTTTTCGTAACTTCACCCCTGTTTTTAATTGTATTGATAATAATGATTCCAAATACAAAAGCGGCTAATGCATCCATTGTTAAATATCCTTCTTGAAACCCTTTGAAAAAAGCATTGTTTAGATAGTTTTCAGTTGGAGCTTGAATTTCTCCAATTGGATTAAGAAACACGAATGTAATAAGAACACCAATCGATAGTAGCAATAAAGGTGTTAATATTTTTCCAATAACGTCAACTAATTTAGAAGACCTTAATGAAAAGAATAGAGTAATTAAAAAAAAGATTAATGAAAAAATTAGTAAAGGTAAGAACCCTGCATTTTCCCCAAAGAAGGGTTTAATTCCGATTTCATAAGATACTGTTGCTGTTCTAGGTATAGCAAAAAGTGGACCGATTGAAAGATAAAGTGCACTAGTAAATAGTATTCCGTAAATAGGGTGAACTCTACCTGCTAGAGATTGCAAATCACTCTTCCCTGAAAATCCTAATGCTAGTACACCTAGAATTGGTAATCCAACTCCGGTTACGATAAAGCCAGCATTTGCAGCCCAAACGTTTTCTCCAGCCATTTGTCCAAGCATTACAGGGAATATTAAGTTACCTGCTCCAAAGAAAAGAGCAAATAACATAAATCCAACTGAAACAATAAATGAGAATGAATTCCTTGATGACATATATAAGACCTCCGTTAATTTTTAAAATAATATCTAACTATTTTAAAATTATGAAAATAATATAATTTTTTATATTTCTTACAATAGCATTAATATTATTTTGTTAGAATGTTATTTGATTTTTCCGTAATTCGAATATATCATGCTAATTGCGATTATGCAATAGATATCTGAAAAATCGAATTATATAAATATACTAATAATATTAATTTTCTGATAAAATATCCCTGTTTTTTACTAATAATCTTTTTTATGGAAGTGGTTTGATATAACCAGTATTAATATATTATTAAAATGATTTGAAGTTCATAATGTTAATCTAGCAAGAAATTATTCTTCATGATAAATTTATAGAAGAAAATTTAACGACCGTATAAAAGAAAGGAGGCAACCTGATGCGAATTAAACTCAATCAAAAAATTATAAAAGAGCGCTGTGGGGCTGTCTCCTTTAAAAAAGGAGAGGTCTTTTATCGTAATGGGAAAGTAACCGTAGAATTAGTAAGTCCCTACTCCATACAAGCCATAGTTCAAGGAAGCGAGAGTTTCTTGGTTCACCTTGAGAAAGATCCTTATAGTTTTCGGGCGACCTGTAGCTGTCCTTCCCTTTCTTCGGTTGATAAAGATTGTCAACATGTTGCCGCGGTCTTAATTGCTTGGAATCATCACCAACAAGAGATGAAACTAGTTGAGAATAGAGTTGATGGAACAGAGGAAGAGTTATCGGAAGGGTTGCTACGATTATTTGAGCCGAAACAACCATCTAAAAGTGGTCAACAACTCCATTTTGAAAATAGGCAAGTACTGAATACAACTATTTTTTGTAATGGAGTTATCGCTTGGGGAAATGCGCGTTTTGGAATCGAAATATCCATCGAATCAAAGAAAATAGCTGATATTCGTGAATTTCTTGAAAGTATTAGGGAAGGAAAAGGTCACGTCCTGTCAAATGAATTCAAGTACGACCCAACCAAACATTGTTTTGACAACTTAACTGATGCAATTTTGGGACAACTCATTCTTGCTATGGATGATGAAAAAATGTATAGTCGGGCAATGCCAAATACGGTTCAACAGGACAAAGGGATGGTACGCGTTCCTGCATCTTTATGGAAAAAAGTCGAACCGCTATTAGTACGTGCTCCAAATGTAATCTTACAATATAGTGGGAAAAGCTATCATCATTTTCGAGTTTCTGATGAACCGTTACCTTTAATATTTGAATTTACGGGTACAGAAGAAAACGGTTATCAACTTATTATTCGCGGTCTAAATGAGATGATGATTTTAAAAGAATATGACAGCGTCCTTTCGGAAGGGAAAGTCGTTGCCGTAAAAAGATGGGAAGCTGAACGTCTTTATGAATTAAAGAGGATGCTGGAGAATTCCAGAACGAATGAGATTCCGATGCCCAGTCATCAATTGAAATATTACATGGAAAAACTAATGCCGTCCTTAAGGAAAATGGGAGAGGTCCATTTATCTGGGGAAATTACCGCACAACTTCATAAAACCCCATTACAAGCCAAGCTCTTCTTGGATCGTGTGAAAAATCGCCTATTAGCCGGACTAGAGTTTCATTATGAGAATGTTGTTCTCAATCCACTAGATTACCGGCAGCCAGAAGTGGGCTCAATGATTATTCGAGATATGGAGAAGGAAGAAGCTATTTTGCAACTGATGGGGGAGAGCCAGTTCAACCAGACGGAAAGTGGCTACTATATTCAAAATGAAGAATTAGAGTATAACTTTTTGTACCATGTATTACCAAAGCTGCAGAAAGTTGTTCAGGTGTATGCTACAACGGCAGTTCGCATGAGAATTCTACCAAAAACTATGATTCCTAGAATCAAGGTGAGGCACTATAGGGAAAAGTTCCATTTTATTGAGTTTTCGTTTAAGATTGACGGTATTCCGGAGACTGAGATTAAAGAAGCTTTAGCAGCACTGGAAGAAAAACGGAAATACTACCGGCTTCGCGATGGTGCCTTGCTATCCTTAGAGACGAAAGAGATGGAAGAAATCAAGCGTTTTTTGCATGCTGTTCCAGTTCAAGATGATGAATGGGAAAAGCGTTTTGAAGTACCTGTTGTCGAAGGACTTAGATTGCTAAATTATTTTGAGGAAAGCGATATCGTATCACACGAAGCATCATTTCGGAAGTTTCTAGAGAAACTTCAACATCCCGAACGACTGCGGTATAAAGTTCCGGAGCAGCTAGAAGAAATTTTGCGAAACTATCAAAAACACGGATTTAAATGGATGAAAACCCTTGCTAGTTATGGATTTGGTGGAATACTAGCAGATGATATGGGACTTGGGAAGACCGTTCAAAGTATCGCCTTTATTTTATCCGAGCTTCCAATTATTCGTGAAAAAGGCCGGCCGGCATTGATTGTGTGCCCTTCTTCCGTTACGTATAATTGGCAAAGCGAAATTATGAAATTTGCACCCGATATTGAGATGATTATCATGGATGGGAAAAAGTCTGAACGAGTCAAGTTGCAATCCATGCTTGGTGGTATAGATGTGCTCATTACGAGCTATCCCTTGCTTCGTAGCGATTTACGGTGGTACGAGAAGCAGGATTTTCATGTTGTATTTTTTGATGAAGCACAAATGTTCAAAAATCCCTTAACGCAAACAGCCCGTGCAGTAAAAAAACTGCGATCAAATTATCGTTTTGCTTTAACAGGTACACCTATGGAAAACGCATTAGAGGAACTCTGGTCTATCTTTCATGTCGTATTTCCCGAGTTATTCCTAGGAATAAGGGAGTACAGTGAATTAACAAATAAACAAATTGCCCGGAGGATTCGGCCATTTATGCTTCGTAGAGTCAAAGAAGATGTTCTTGATGAATTACCAGGGAAAAAGGAAGCAGTGGAAACGAGCGAATTACTACCGGAACAGAAGAAACTTTATGCCGCTTATTTGGCCAAGCTGCGTCATAAAACATTAAAACATTTGGATAAAGAAACAATTAGGAAAAATCGTATTAAAATCTTAGCGGGTTTAACCCGACTGCGTCAAATTTGCTGTCATCCTCGACTGTTTGTTGATGGTTATACTGGGACTTCGGCCAAATTCGAACAGCTCATGGAAATTGTTGAAGATGCAAGACGTTCCGGACGCCGGCTGTTGATTTTCTCTCAATTTACAAAGATGCTGCAAATGATAGGGCAAGAATTAGCTATTCAAGAAATCTCTCATTTCTATTTAGATGGCCAGACTCCATCAGAGGAGAGACTGGAGTTATGTAATAGGTATAATGCTGGTGAACGGGACCTATTTTTGATTTCCTTAAAAGCAGGTGGGACAGGGCTTAATTTAACTGGTGCAGACACCGTTATTTTTTATGATAGCTGGTGGAATCCTGCCGTAGAAGAACAAGCGGCTGACCGCGCTCATCGGATCGGTCAAAAACAAACGGTTCAAGTAATCAAACTTGTATCCAAAGGGACCATTGAGGAAAAGATGAATGAATTGCAAGATAGAAAGCGGCATCTAATAGAAGAAGTCATTGATCCAAAAAATGAACACCTGGGCACCCTCACAGATGAGGATATTCAGGATTTGTTGAGTTAGCGGGAATTAGGTAATAAGGTGCCTTGTTCGAGTGATAGGATCAGTGCTTCGAGCCCGTTTTAGCGAACAGTCACAATGGCTGTTCGCTAATTTTTTGCTCAAGTAACACTATTCTTTGCTCTAGTGATTCATTCTTGTGTTCTAATTCATTTATTTTCTTTTGTTGTTCTTCAATTAAATTTTTTAATTCTACATAGGCACTTGGTTTTGATGAATATTCAGAAGATGGTAAATCTAGGCGGTTTTGTTTATCCGGACTAATAATTTCAATTTCCATTGTGTGTCCAGCTACTTCTCTTATTGATTCAAAAATTAACGTTTTATAACGGGATTCAAGCCAATCAGCTTGAAATTCATTTTTTGCTTTTACAAATATCACGTCATCATCAATCTCTGCCGTTGTGTCAGCTAACCATGTTGCAAAACTAGGTTTGCTGATTTTTTTCTTAATATTATCTAATACATCTTCCCAATTCATATGAAAACAGCTCCTTACCTTTTTAGGTTGTCCGTTTTTTATCTATATTTCTAATTTATCTAAAATCCCGTATAATTTCTACAATCAGATAAAATCACTGAATTGAATAGTGTATCAACTACTTACTAAACCTTCAAATGTATGGTACTATACAAAAAATATAACTTTATTCAGCAGAAGATCCCCACTTCCAAAAGTGGTGGGATGAATGTAATGTAATACTCCATTCAATGGGAGGTGCAAAACCCTTCTGAATAAAGTTAAGCCTCCGGCGGATCCCACGGATTTTCGGAGGAAGTTTTTCGAGCAAGCTCGAAAAAATCCGGGATCAAATACGCCAGGGCGTATTTGATCAATTTAGGGGTGAGACTTAAAATGAGGTATGTTACATTAACGCAAATATTTAAGCACCGTATTGCGCAAAAGTATTTATTACGTTCAGGTCTTGCTCACGCAATTGCTTGTGCATACCATGCGTTTAAATTAGCCAAACAGAGAAATGTATCCGTCGATCTTGCAACTAAGGCAGCACTACTTCATGATATGGGGCATTATACTTGGTATCAAAATGGTAAATGGGATTACGACCTGTATAGACAAAATGATATTCATGCTATAAAAGGTGCAGAAAGAGCACATAAATTATTGATACGATTAGGTGAAAATCCACTGTACGCAAAGGATATCGCCTTTGCAATTCTTTTTCATACAGATTCTTACATTAAGGATAGCTTTATAAAACGGACACCTCTTCAAGAAATCACAAAGCTTGCAGATGAAATGGATGAAGAAAAAGATGGGCTTCATCACTATCGTAAAATTGATCATGATAAGGCATTAAAAATGATTGAAAGATTAGATCTGATGGTCGAAAAGGAAATGGAACTCCAAGATGACGCAAGGTAAAAAATTAATGTCCTACTTGTTCCACGAACATTTCAATCATCTCATAATTATGTTATAATATAACCAATATAATCATAAACTAAAAAAAGACCGCAAGTGCGCTAACACTTACGGTCTAGTACAATAGTCGCCCTCAAAAAGTGGCCGGCTCGAATTGGGTAATGAAATAGACCAATCCCTACAAGTTGATTAGGCTCAAGGGAGGTCTATTTCTTTTTGTCTTGAGACAACATAGCAACAATCAGTAATCCGAATGTTAGCATTAACATTAATGTTTCAAATGTTGTCATAGGCTTCACCCCCTTTCAGTAGGGGAGTGAGCCAGACCGCCCTTGAGTGAGCTGTTTCTATTATACTTAAAAATATTATATCATAACACTTGTGTTAAGAACATACGATCGCATGATTGTTGTGAAAAAAACATACATATGATTCTACCATGTAAAATTTTGGTTGGGAATAAGTTTTCTTACTGATTGAATTCAGAGGTGAAGTCATGCTAAGCCAAGGAATTTACGAAGAAATTATCAATATCAATACAAAACTGTAAGGTGATCTAGCCGCATTAGAAATCGATAGATACGAAGTAGGGAAGGAGCAGCTTGGTCCTTAATATTAAACCTTATTTCTATCAAAAGGAAATTCTTGAAAAATTGCAGGTTGAAAGAGCAAATAAGAATATTCTGTAGGGTAACATATAAACACTGGGTAAATACAATAGAACTACAAAAGGGGGAAGCTGAACTAAACCAAAGGCTTCCCCTATCTTATATCCAATATATTCTACAGAAAGAACAATTAAAATTTATTGAACGGTATTTGATATTTTAGTTGTATGAATCATTGGCTTTCTATCTTTCCAAGGTAACGAAGCTTCTAGTTGGGCGGCTAATTGCAATAAAGTTGCTTCGTCGGCAAATCTGCCTGTAAATTGCATTCCGATTGGTAGGCCGTTTTTACTCATTTTTAAAGGTAAGGAAATAGCCGGTTGTCCTGTTGAATTAAATAAATTTGTGAAAGGAGCGTAGGTGAAAATTTGGTCTGTCCATTGTTTTGCATCAAGAGAAGGATTATTAGCATTTAAAAATCCAATTTCTGCAGGTAAACTTGCTATTGTTGGTGTTAAGAACACATCATAATCCATGAAAAAGTTTCCCACTTGTCGCGAAACCATTGCATTCATGTCAATTGCTTCCAGCAATTCAGATGCTTTCATTTCTTTTCCAAACAAATAACATTGCAAAATAGCTGCTTCGATATTGTCTTCTGATGGTGCTCTTCCCGACAATTTAGAAGCGCCTTCAATCATATTATAAATATTTGCCGTCCAAATCCGTAAAGTAGCTAAACTCAATGCCTCGACATCATAGATTGGAGAGGCTTCGACTACTGTATGTCCTAACTCCTCACATAATTTTACGGTTTCATGTAATGCTTTAATACATTCTTCGTTCACAGGGACACCTGTTCCAGGTTTTGCTGTCCAGGCAATTTTTAAAGGTTTAATGGGTTTGTTAATGATTTGTTTATACTCTTCGTTTGGTGATTCAGGCCAACCATAGCATCCAATGTCTGGTCCGCTGACTGCATCAAGAAGGGAAGCGGTATCTCTAACAGATTTTGTTAGAGCAAATTCTATTGCAATTCCATTAAGAGGTTCACTATTGTATGGGCCGGCAGGTATTCTACCTCTAGTTGGTTTTAAACCAACTAAGCCGCTGCAAGATGCAGGGATCCGAATTGAACCACCCCCATCATTTGCATGGGCAACAGGTGTTATTCCTGAAGCGATGGCAGCAGCAGAACCACCACTGGATCCACCGGGACTATGATTTAGATTCCAGGGATTACGTGTAGGTCCATAAATAACTGCTTCAGTTGCTGCGTTGTAACCAAACTCAGGTGTTGCTGTTGTACCTACTGTAACAAAACCAGCTTTTCTAAACCTTGCCATTAGCTCGCTATCAACTGGAAATACGGTATTTTCAGCCAAACGGCTCCCCATACTTATGGGAACATTTTTTGCGTGAAGTACAAGTTCTTTAATAAGAAAAGGTACGCCTTGAAAATCACCTTTTGGTATACCAGACTTTATTTCCTGCAAAGCCTCTTCTTCAAGAATGGATACAACAGCATTAAGATCTGGATTTAAAGCATTTATAGCCTTAATAGATAGCTGGATAAGCTCTTCCGGCTTAACCAGTTTGTTTTTAACCAGTTCTGCAAGACCTAAACCATCATAACTTGAAAACTCAGAAATATTCATGATCATTTCCCCCTTTTAGATTTAAATATATTCTAATATCTAAATCTAAGTTTTACTATTACTCAAAAGGATAATATTTATAATATTAAGAATATTGTATATAATATTACAAGAGGGGGAGAAAAGGAGTGCAATTAACATATCATGAGTATGAAAAAGTGCTTTGCGCAGTGGAAGATTTAGCAACTAAACAATTAACCATTGGATTAGATAGCTATAGAAAGGAAGTTCTACATATCCTCTATAATGTTTTTGGTTACAGATATTCTCTATTCTGGATTTCAGACGGGAATCATCTGATTGATCCAATTTTATTAAACATAGAAAAGCAGTCTCTTATAGAATATGAAAACCATTATAAAAAGCAAGATTTTCTACAACCATTTAATGTAAAACACAAGAAAAGAATCCAAACGCTAAATGATGTTGTTCCCTTTTCAAAGTACTTGCAAACTGAATATTACAACTCATTTATGAAGAAATATCTTTTCCTTGATGAACTAGCCATTTACCTAGAACATAATGGAGAAATCGTTGGTGGTATTGGTATTTTGAGAAATAGAGATGAGACAAGGTTTACCCTTAAAGATGTAAGTATGCTTAATTATCTTGTTAAACAAATTGAAAGCGGATTTAATATTCATAGGAACATCGCTAACAATATTATTAAAAAGATTGGATTGACGGAAAGAGAACAAGAAATTGTTTACTATCTTGAAAAGGGACTGAAAAATAAAGAGATATCTAAAATTCTATTTGTGACTGAACATACTGTTAAGAAACATTTGCAAAATCTATTTCTTAAGACAGGTACTAATAATAGAACTGAGTTATTATATAGATTAAAATATATGAAGTAATTTAGACGTACCTCCAGTTGTCTTTTGGCCATTCGATCTTTTATGGGAGTGAGAAGTTGATGAAAATGATTGATGCTCACATACATCTAGATAAATATGCAGATGAAGAAATACGTCTGATAATAGAGAAATCCAACTACCTAGATTCTTTGGTGTCTGTTTCTTATGATTTAGAATCATGCAAAAGGAATCTGCAATTGTCTAAAAAATACGATAAGGTCAAACCGGTATTTGGATTTCATCCAGAGCAACAGTTACTTACAGCATCCGAATTATCTTTGATGATTGAATGGATGACTGCTAATCATACAGAAATGATTGCAGTTGGAGAGGTTGGTTTACCGTTTTATAGCAAAGCTGATGGAAGGATATCTAGTCTGCAGTTTGAACAATATAAAGAGCTTCTGGAGCAGTTCATAGTTTTGGCGAAAAAATGGGATAAACCGATTGTACTCCATGCTGTTTATGATGATGCTCCTATTGTTTGTGATCTTTTAGAGATACATTCAGTTATAAAAGCACATTTTCATTGGTTCAAAGGAGATGATAAGATAATAAGGAGAATGGCTGAAAATGGATATTATATATCTGTAACACCTGAAATTGTATATAGGGAAAAAATAAAGAAAGTTGCTCAAATGTATCCCATAGAACAAATTATGGTAGAGACAGATGGACCGTGGCCATTTGAAGGACCGTTTAGTGGCAAAATGACTCATCCTTTTATGATGAAGCAATCAATTGCTACAATAGCAAAGATTAAAGACCTTTCAGAGAGTGATGTTGCAGAAAAGATAATTGAAAATACAAGGGAATTCTTTTTGATTTAGAATTTTGAAACAGTTGAGGTGTTTTTAATGGATTTACAATTAAAGGGGAACAATGTACTCGTAACTGGTGGATCGAAAGGGATTGGAAAAGAAATAGCAAAGGTATTTCTATTGGAAGGTGCCAATGTTGCGATTGCTGCACGTAATATCGATTTTCTAAATAAGGCAAAAGAAGAACTGGGAGATGCAGTTACTTTTTTTCAGTGTGATATTACAAAAGCTGAAGAACGCGAAAAGCTGATTGTCTCATTTACAGAAGAAAAAGGAGCCCTCGATATTCTTGTTAATAATGCAGGTGGAAGTAATGGTGGATCAACAATGGAAACAGACTTGGATTTATTTCATGAAGCGATGGAACTGAATTATTTTTCTGCTGTTCATTTATGTAAATTAGCAGTTGAGCAAATGAAGAAGAATGGCTGCGGGGCTATCATTAATATAACTTCGATCTTTGGTAGAGAAAGTGGTGGGAAGGTTACTTACAATAATGCCAAAGCTGCTCTGATCAGTTTCACAAAGTCGCTAGCTGATGAAGTGATTCGCTACGGAATTCGTGTTAACAGTGTTGCACCAGGAAGTATCTTTCATGAAACGGGAAATTGGAAAAAGCGAATGGAAGAGAATCCGGAAAAGATTAAGGCATTTGTGGAGAACGAAATACCAGGAGGTCGTTTTGGCACAGTTGAAGAAGTAGCCAATGTTGTCGCTTTTCTTGCTTCCGAGAAGGCGTCATGGGTTGTTGGAGCAAGTCTGAATGTTGATGGCGGTCAATCAAGAATGAATTTTTAGGTCAAAAGTCCCAGAATTTCAAGTATTTACAGGTGCAAATCTATCAATATACATGTTATATTTTATATACGCGATACGAACGAAACACACATATCGCTGAATAACGATTTGGTAGAGAAGTACTCTTTGCCATTTAATATTACGGGAATGTCCTGGTATCGACAGGGATATTTTGAGCTTGTATTGCGAGTCGCGGGGATCGGCCGCGCAAACAACGTCAAAGCCTATAATAACTGGCAAACAACAAAACAACTTCGCATTCGCTGCCTAATAACAGTTGATTGCGGTTCCTTCCTCCATCGTCCATGTGGTAGGATAAGGGACTCACTCTAAGTGGACTACGCCGGATTCTGCAGTCTGAAGATGAAGGAAGAGAATAATCAGACTAGCCCCTTCAACGTCAGTTAGCAGGCTAACGGAGAGGGCGAAATCAATTTGCTGACTACACTCGTAGATGTATAAGTGCCAATATCTTTGCACATGGGTTCGACTCCCATCATTTCCATTTTCTTTGTGATTTTTCATCCTGCATTGTACGTAACCCATACTTGTTTTAAACCGTACTATTTTTTCGGGATTCCTATATGAGTTGACTGATGCCATGCCTGTTTCACAGGATTGCAGAAAGGTCAAACTGCGGAAACCCACCTGCGAGAGCGGGTTTATAAAACAACTTGGGATACGGCATAGGTGGGACTTCATTTTTCTAACGACATAGGTTTATTATAGTTTACAATTACATACCGTGGTAGGCGGGGAGTTAGCGGTGCCCTGTAACTCGCAATCCGCTTTAGCGAGGCTGAATTCCTTTCTGCGGTATGACAATGTAAGGTTTGCCTTATGTATGCGGTGTTGACCTTTGGAGTCCTCGCAACAGATACCCATGAAATTGGTCAGGTCGGGAACGAAGCAGCCATAAGTGGTCCATTCTGTGTGTCGAAGGGTTGCTCTGAATGAGCTTGCAGCATAAGTAACACTTATATTGCCATATCAATGAAAGGTCCACGGTTTTACATATTCAGATCATGAAAAGTAAATTAGATATATAGGAGATAAACGCTGGCTCTACATTGTGAGTTAACGTTTATTTTTATATGGACCGTTTAGATTTAAAAAAGGTTGTATAACTTTCTATTATGTAGTACGATTAATTTTCAAATAAATGAGGACGTGATTAATAAATGATAAAAATTGAAATTCCTGAAGTAGCTGTTTCGATTACTGAGCGGAAACAAATTAGAAAAGAAAATGAGCCAGTGATAACGTCTATTGAAGGATTTATTGACCTCCATAAGATTCCAAGAGACAAAGGTGGATTAATCTTGTTTTATAACATTAATGATGATTTACTTTTTGTTGGGAAGGCGAGAAAACTTAGACAACGGGTCATTAAGCATCTGCAAGATAATGTGTCACCACTTAAAAATCACAGAGATGAAGTGTACAGAATTGATGTATGTATTGTAGAGGATCCGATGGAAAGAGACATTTATGAAACCTATTTGATTAATAAATTTAAAGCCAAATATAATATAGAAAAGGTGTTTTATAAATAATATTAGAAATGTAATACACTCGCAAATGTTGATTTTTCAATGTTTGTGAGCGTTTTCTGTATACGGCAGTATCTGAAGCGGTAATAATATCAATGATTAAAAGCGCCAATAATAAAATAGAATTGAAAGTAGGATTTTTAAGATAAATGTCGAAAATAGGTATATGGAGATTAAAAATGATAACAAGTACGGTAGGATAAAATTCTTGAATCTTTAGCGTTGCGCTCGCTTGAACAAGAAAAAGAGTTGCTGGAATTGAAAAGAATTTAATGAGGAGTGTTAGATATGGCAGTTATTTTGCAGGTTGATTTTAAAATGGATGGACCTTTTGGTCAAGAGATGGCTGAAGGTTTTGCTGGACTAGCAAAGAGCATTAATGATGAAGACGGCTTTTTGTGGAAAATTTGGACTGAGAATAGGGAGACAAAAGAAGCTGGTGGCATTTATTTGTTTGAGACAAAGGATACGGCCCAAAAATATTTAAATATGCACACTGAAAGGTTAAAGGGCTTTGGCATTGAACCTGTAAATGCAAAAATTTTTGAAGTGAATGAGGAATTAACAAAAATTAATCATGGCCCACTTAAGTAATACGACATTTGATATTTTTAAGTTATTGAAAAAGTTATTTAAAGGAATAGGCATAATAATTTAAGAAGTAATACTTCCGCTACTATCTATACAGAAGTCATACTGTATAGCGGAGGTGTTGCTTTGTTTTTTTAATATATAAAAAATAATTAAATATTGATTTATATCAAATTGATAATGATAATCGTTAACATATAATTATTGTGTAATAAAATAACACATCTACTATCTTTATGGGAGATGGTTAGAATGGGAAAAATCCTAATAGTTTATTGTAGTATGACTGGAAATACCGAGACAATTGCTAAAATGGTGGAGGAAGGTATTATTGAGGGTGGCTCTGAGGTAGTGCGAAAAGATGTGCTTGAGGTTGATGCTAATGAGATACTTGATTATGAGGCAGTTATTCTGGGCTCCTATACATGGGGGGAAGGGGAAATCCCTGATGAATTCCTTGATTACTATGACGAAATCAACGGATTAGATTTCACGGGAAAAAAATTTGCGGTATTCAGTTCAGGTGATACATCGTACGATAACTTTTGTGGGGCGGTTGACATATTAGAAAATAGGATTGAAGTAAATGGAGGACAAATAGTGCTTAAGAGCATAAAGATAGAACAGTATCCAAATGAAGACGATGAGGTACGTTGCAAAGAATTTGGGAAAAGATTTGTTGAATCCATATAATTTTAGAACTCATTATTGGAAATTAGGAATAAATTCTTATATTTTTTGTAAAAATTTACCGTATAATAAAATTGAAGTAGGAGTACAACAGATATCTGCTGTGCTCTATTTTTATAGATAAAAAGATGGAGGTGGAACATTCAATGTCAAATGATAATGAATTAATATTAAATAAAGGAGAACAAAATGAAATTAAAAAGATAAAAGTAGAAAGAAAGGAAGGGGAACCGACTTCAGCTTTCAAAAGCGCTTCTTGGGGAGCGCTGTTAGTAGGTGTTTCGGCCTATCTCATAGGATTGTTTAATTCGACGATGCATCTGAACGAAAAAGGGTATTATTTTGCAATTTTAATTTTAGGGCTTTATGCAGCTGTATCCTTACAAAAAGCAGTGAGAGATAAAGATGAGGGTATTCCAGTTACTAATATTTATTATGGAATCAGTTGGATTGCACTTATTGTTTCTTTGTCATTAATGGCGATTGGGTTGTACAATGCAGGAAGTATGGTTTTAAGCCAAAAGGGATTTTATGGTATGTCTTTTGTACTTAGTTTATTTGCTGCCATTACTGTCCAAAAGAATATAAGAGATACACAAAGGGCAAGAGAGCGAGATTGAGTTAGATAAAAAAGCGTTGCTAATCGCTTAGGTATTGCAACGCTTTTTCGAGTTAAGAAAACCTCTCAATCATAAAATCAATAAAATACCTGCTGGAAAGTGGCAGGATTTTTTTATTTTTATACGCGATCCCAATCGTTCGGATGATCGGCGGAGAGATTTTCTTTTTTACTAATTCGTAACTGACCCTATTGAGTACCAATTCCGGCAATATAGAAATGCCAAGGCCGTTCTCTACCATGGACATAATCGTATAGTCATCGTGGACCCGGTATTGGGTATTCGGTTGTAAGTCATTTTGCTTAAAGATTTCAAGTGGCTCACTCAATTCACCTTCATCCAAAAGAATAAAAGGCTCGTGCGATAATTCTTCTAAGGTAACATTTTCCTGAGTTGACAGTGAATGATTACGTGGTAAGACAGCAAGCATTTCGTCATCTTGTAAAGAAACTGTTGGCAGATCGGTTACGGCATCTGGATTGACGAAGCCAAAATCGACGCTACCATCTTTGATACTTTTAATAATACTAGTGTATTCCCCTTGCTGCAGTTGAAAGTGAACAGAGGGATACATTATTTTAAAGTCTTTAATTAACCGAGGTAGCCAATTGCAGGACACACTTGAGAAAGTTCCAATTCGAATAAGCCCGCCCTCAAGGCCTTGCATTTCTTTCTTCTTCTCTAATAGCTCCCAATATGCATTACTCACGTTCGTTATATACGGTAGAAACTGTTCGCCATCAGGGGTTAAGCTAATCCCTTTTCTTGATCGGAATATTAGTGTTGTGGAAAGTTCATCCTCAAGGGACTGGATCAATTGGCTGACTGCCGATTGAGTATATCCCAATTCTTCAGCTGCTCTTGTAAAACTTCCTTTTTCAATCACCTTTAAAAAGGCTTCATAGTGCTTCATCCAAACGGAACCTCCCTAATTTTCATTAGAAGTTCTAATACATTAATCATATATATTAATTTTACTTATTGTCAAACTATGTGGTAAAATCAGAACAATTTGTTAGATATACAACCGGAGGGACAGTCAGATGAATTCGAATTTTAAAGAATGGACAAGGGGTGTCAAAGATGGCATTCCAATTGCGATGGGCTATTTGGCGGTATCTTTTACGTTCGGAATTATTGCAAAACAAGCAGGGTTGAATCCGTATGAAGCTGTTTTCATGTCGGCGACAAATTTAACGTCTGCCGGCCAATTTGCCGGCCTCACGTTGATTGCCGCAATGGCAACAATGGTAGAGATTGCTGTTACACAGCTCATAATTAACTCAAGATATATTCTTATGTCGTTCGCTTTGTCGCAAAAAATCGATCCTAATACATCATTGTTTCATAGAATGCTAATGGCATATGGAATAACAGATGAAGTTTTTGGTGCTGCAATGGCAACTAAGGGGAAGCTTAGTCCCTATTATGTATACGGCTTAGTTAGTGTAGCGATGCCGGGATGGGCATTGGGTACATTTTTAGGTGTGGTTTCAGGGAATATTTTACCTCCAAGAGCAACTAGTGCATTAAGCATTGCGCTCTATGGAATGTTAATCGCGGTCATCATTCCACCAGCAAAAGGCAACAAATTATTATCTGGAATTATCTTGGCTTCGATGGCGGCAAGTCTATTGTTCGCAAAACTACCAGTTCTTCACACTATATCTTCCGGAGTGAAAATCATAGTGTTAACTATAATAATAGCAGGGATTGCGGCAGCACTGTTTCCTGTAAAAGAGGAGGAACCGCATGAAGGCTAGTGTTGTTTTATACATTTTGATGATGGCCACGGTAACCTATCTCATCAGGGTCTTGCCTTTAACACTGATTAGAAAAGAAATCAAAAATACGTTTATTAAATCATTTTTGTATTATGTACCCTATGTAACATTGGCGGTCATGATTTTTCCGGCTATATTGGATGCAACGGCTTCGCAGTGGTCGGCGTTAATCGGATTTATCATTGCTATCATTTTAGCTTATATGGGAGGTAGTTTGATCAAGGTTTCTATAATTGCGTGCTTAGCTGTGTTTGTAGTTGAGTTGTTTATTTATTAGATGGACAGGCTGTTTTGGGTAACTATCAAAATTCGATTGCAGGAAACAGGGACGGAAGACCGTCCCTGCGTTTATTAACTTGCTTTTTGTAGTACCTTTTTCTTTTTTAACCAAGGCTTGGAAATCCAGCGTTTCAAGGCAAAAATTCCGCGTACCCATTCATCAAGACCTTGGGCTAACCATACCCCTAATAACCCCAGTCCCAATGTAATTCCGAAGAAATAGCTGAAGAGAACAGCTATTCCCCACATACATATTACCCCAATGACAACAGGGAATCTTAGGTCACCCACTGATTTTAACGCCCCCATCAGAACAATATTCATGGCACGTCCAGGTTCGATAAAAACGATTGCCCATAAAACTGGAAGTGCGATAGCGATTATAGCAGGATCATTTGTAAAAACGGTCAAGACCGGCTTACCAATCAATGCAAAAGCAAGAGATATAATAGTTGAAGTGATAAATGCAATTTTTAACGTTTTAAGCCCCCGTGTAAGTGCTCTCTCATATTGCTCTGCACCAATATATCGTGCTACTAATAACTGCGTTCCTTGAGCAATAGCCAATGTAAAAAGGAAGCAAATCATTGATATATTTAAAATATAAACCCTTGCTGCTAATGCTGTGTCTCCAATTAGTGCGACAAAACTGGTGATTACCACCTGTGAGAACTGATAGGATAAGTTTTCACCAGCAGACGGTACTCCAATCGAAAGCAATGATTTTACATCAGATTTGTCAATCACAATAATATCTTTTATATGAAGCTTTAATGCTAGTTTTTTATAAACAAAGAAAAAAAGTACTGCAATTATAAAGACTCTGGCTACGATAATAGAATAGGAAACTCCACTCACACCTGTTATCGGTAAACCAAACCAGCCCTTAATCGCAATAAAGAATCCAGTAATACTAATGACATTCATGATGACAGTCACAATCATTGTTTCCCGTGTATATCCGTAGCTGCGCAAAACTGCACTTAAAGCCAAGGACATTGATTCAAGGAAAAGCGAGAGACCTGTGATCGTAAGAAAAGTATAAGCAAAGCTATAAATCTCGCCACTAAGTCCATAAAACTTTAAGAATATGCCACCAAAAGCAATTACAACGATAGTCATGACAATTCCAACCCAGAAGTTAACCCCAAACGCTGATCTTGCAAGACGAAGTGCCCGATCCATCCGGTTGGCTCCGAGATTTTGACCGATGAGAATTGTTGCACCGATGGCAGTAACATTAAAAACTAAAATGAATATATTTATAATTTGATTTGCAACCCCGACTCCGGCTACTGCGTTATCCGAATAACCACTTAAAATAAGAGTAGCAATGATTCCCATACTCATATGAAGCGATATTTCAATGAGTAGAGGCCAGGTAATGCTAAAGAGAGATTGATCTTGATATTTATTGTGTCCGTTGGTCAAGTAGTTTCGCCTTCTTAATTAAATATTAAAAATCCGAAAGGAACAGCATGTTCCATCGGATTTTGTTTTTGAATTAATAAATATGTGTTAAAACTATTAGATTATTATATAGAAATATAATGAAAAGCACCATATGGGAAACGATGGTCGTTTTACCGCTTATTAAATAAAGGCATTTTTTCGATGATAGTTTCATAAAACTTAAGCGGAGAGGTAAATTATTTTGGAAACCGGAAGAAGTTTCCCTATGGAGTTGAATATCCATGCAAAACTTTTTGGGGATTTTGGAAGCAGTTCAAAATTCAACAGAAAAGTGTATTCTTGCAACGATTATTCAAGTTGAGGGTTCAGCATATTTAAGAGAAGGTACATTGATGCTGATATTAGAAAGTGGTCAAACAGTAGGGATGATATCGCCTGGATGTTTAGAGGAAGACCTCGTTTTAAGGTGTAAGGAAGTATTTTTATATGAACGTCCACAAACAGTTACTTATGATTTACGGAGTATTGATGATTTGGGATGGGGACAGGGAATAGGCTGTAATGGAGCGATTACTCTTCTTTTGGAACCAATCACTGATAAGCTAAGAAAGGAGCTTATACTTTTAAAAAATACGTTAGAGCGCGGGTATTCAGTGCTGCATGAAAAGAAATTTTTAGAGGATTTCACGTTAAAATCGTATTCATTTGAGGATTTTAGTAGACAAGAAGATGTTAGAAATATTAATTTTACCCACATTCAAGAAGGTTACAACTATACTTATTTATTTACACCCCCTCCAGTTCTTCTAATATTCGGTGCAGGTGAAGATGCCAAGCCGCTCGTTTCTTTGGCCTCCCAAATCGGCTTCATTGTAAAACTTTGTGATTGGCGACCAGGTCTTTGCAATGAACATCATTTCCCTTCTGCTCATTGTTACATAATAGGATCCCCACCAAAAATCATGGATGAAATCACCTTTTCGAAAAACGATTTTGTTGTAATCATGAGTCATAATTTTTCAAAGGATGAAGAGTTCTTGAAAAATATAATAAACCATGATGTCCGTTATATAGGAATTTTAGGTGCTGAAGCGAGAACGAAGCGGTTACTGAATGGGATAGAGCGTAAAAGCAACCTTTATTACCCGATTGGTTTTTCTATTGGGGCAGAAGGCTGTGAGGAAATTGCTGTTTCGATCATGGCTGAAATCATCCAAATATTTCGACGGAGCCATTCAAAATGAGGGCGAACCAGCACGAGATTGTAGGCATTTACATGGCGGCAGGTCGGAGTTCAAGAATGGGCCAAAATAAACTTGCATTACCATTGGGAAACCAGCCGTTAGGGAGCCACGCTCTTCTAACGGCACTACAATCCAACCTTAGCCATATCATGGTAGTCATTCCTGACGAAAATGATTATACGTTTAAAGCATTAAGTACTTATTTTACAGAAAAGGTCACTGCTATCCAATGTCCCAATTCGTCCCAAGGGTTCTCTTATTCTCTTAAATTCGGCATTCAAACTGCTAAAACTATGGAAGCTTCGGGTGCGGTTATTTTATTAGCTGACCAGCCTTTTATTCATTTAGAAATGATTAATAATTTAATAAATACATTTCAAAAGGAAAAAGTGGATTATGTAGCTTCTAGTTACAGCAATATTATTAGACCACCGATCCTTATCGGAAAACAGTTATTCCCGCTTTTCAAACAATTAAAGGGAGATGAGGGTGCTAAGAAATTGTTAACAGGGAATCCTGCTCTTCGTGGCAGGGTTTTACCCTATGAAAATGAAAAGTTATTTCGGGATATTGATACAATGAGGGAGTATGAAAAGGCTTTGAAGGAGAGGTGATGCAGGTGTATATTATTGGAAAAGGGATACCTCGTAAAGAGTCTTTTGAAAAAGTGACTGGCAACGCCAAATATACTGGTGATTATTATTCAAAGGAGACACTTCATGGGCGACTTTTGATCAGTCCTTATGCCCATGCATTAATAAAATACCTGGATGTAACGGAGGCTGAAAAAGTCCCTGGTGTCAGAGCAATTGTCACGGGGGTGAACCTTCCGCTTATAGGGGAAGAAATGCGGGACCGACCTCCGATAGCGGCGGATCGGGTTCGCTTCCATGGCGAAGTTGTGGCCATCGTAGTTGCTGATACACCATTTCAGGCAGAGCAAGGTGTCAAGGCTATTCAGGTAAAATATGAACCGCTTCCTGTCGTTAATTCCCCTTCTGAAGCTCTGAAGCCGGAGGCGCCACTCCTCCATCCGCATATGGAGGAATATGAAAAAATCCAACGGGTCTATCCGATACCGGGAACAAATATTGCGACTTTGACTAAAATTCGAAAAGGGGATCGCGAAAAGGGCTGGGCAGAAAGTGAAGTGATTGTTGAGGAAAAATTCACATTCAGACCTTCCGATCATGCGGCAATTGAAACAAGATGTTCATTTGCGCAAATACACAAAGATGGAATAATTGAAATTACATCTTCTTCACAAGCGCCTTTTATGATTAAGAGATTAATTGGTCAGTATTTTAATATACCAATAGGAAATATTAACGTTAACACACCTCTTGTTGGTGGTGCTTATGGTGGAAAAGCCTCTGTCCAACTTGAAATCCTAGCCTATTTAGCTACCTTAGCAGTCAACGGAAGACGAGTAAAAATTTTGAATAGGCGTGAAGAGGATATGCTTACTTCACCAGGTCACATTGGACTGGAAGCAACGGTGCGACTTGGCTCGACAAAGGATGGGATGCTAAAGGTTGCCGAGCTTCATTATCTTTGGGACGGTGGGGCTTATTCAGATAAATCGATTGATTTAAGCCGGGCTGGCGCAGTAGATTGTACGGGTCCTTACAATATTGAACATATTTGGTGTAATTCGTATTGTATGTATACAAATCATCCCTATGCGGCACCGTTTCGTGGCTTCAGCCATTCCGAGGTTCATTTTGTCTTTGAAAGAACAATGGATGTGCTTGCGAAAAAAATAAACATCGATCCCCTTGAGCTTAGACGTAAAAATGCGATTTTACCGGGGAATCAGACTCCTACACAGGTTGTCTTGAATTCTAGTACGGTTGGTAATTTACCAAAATGCATTAGTAAATTAAAAGAACTGATAAATTGGGAGGAAGGCCAGGTCATTCAACTTGATGAACACAGAGTCCGGGCAAAAGGAATTTCCTGTGTCTGGAAAAATTCAACCATTGACCCTAACGCCAGCTCCGGAGTTATTTTACTTTTTAATATTGATGGCAGTATTAACCTTATTTCTGGCGTTGTCGAAATTGGAACGGGAACAAAAACTGTAATCGCCCAAATATTGGCTGAAAAACTTAAGATGGACATCAATGAAATCTATGTTCAATTTCCAGTTGAAACATTAAATACGCCGGATCATTGGAAAACGGTCGCAAGCAGAGGAACCTTTATGGCGGGAAGAGCAGTATTGGAAGCAGCCAATGATGTGATTAGGCAACTAAAAGCGATTGCTTCTATAGTCCTGCGTGCATCCGAAGATGAATTAGAGGTAGGATATGGGAAGGTATTTTTAAGAGCTGACCCTAATACTTATATTCCCATTAAAGATATCGCTTACGGCTATACTTATCCAAATGGAAATTCCATTGGCGGACAAATTCTCGGGAGGGGCAACCACGTGACAAGGGGGATCTCCTACCTGGACAAAGAAACTGGTGCTGGGAAGCCAGGGCCGGAGTGGACAGTTGGTGCCCAAGGTGTGGAAGTCGAATTGGATATTAGAGACTATACGTACAAAATCATCAAAGCTGTCTCTGTTTTTGATATCGGTCAGGTTCTTAATATAAAGGGGGCTATCGGTCAGGTTAAAGGTGCGATGAGTATGGGGTTATCATTCGCTGGTCGAGAAACTTTTCGTTTTGATCCACACGGAAGGGTTCTTAATCCGCAGTTACGAACGTATCGCCCGATTCGTTTTGGGGAGCACCCCAAATACGAGGTTGCTTTTGTAGAAACTCCACATCTTGATGCTCCTTACGGGGCAAGGGGAATCGGCGAGCACGGGCTTATCGGTATGCCGGCTGCTCTTGGGAATTCTTTATCCACGGCATTATCAACCAATATTAACTACTTACCGATTATTCCGGAACTGCTGTGGAAGATTAAAGAAGGCGGGTGATGGTATGCTATCAGGAAATATTGAGTACTACAAGCCCGCTACTATGAAGGAGGCTGTGGAACTCTTTTTTGCATTATCGGATGAAAACAAACAGCCCCTTTATTACTCAGGTGGTACAGAAATATTGACTCTTGGTCGACTGAATATGATTAAGACAAGGGCGCTTATTGATATCAAAGGTTTGGAAGAATGTTATTCATTTGAGGTATCGGATGATTCTTTAATCACAGGCGTGGCCCTTCCACTTACATTTATTGAAGAGAAAAATTTATTTCCACTTTTAAGTAAAACTTCAATGGGCATTGCTGACCACACGGCCCGAAACAAAATCACACTCGGTGGAAATTTATGCGGAAAAATTTTTTATCGCGAAGCTGTGCTGCCCTTTTTACTTTGTGAAAGCACGGTTATTGTTGTAGGCAACGAAGGGGATGAAGCAATTCCGATTGATGAAATTTTTAATCGTTCCTTTCAACTTAAAGAAGGGCAGTTTCTCGTTCAGCTTCATACGGAAAAGAAATATATCAATCTACCATTTAAGAGTATTAAAATACGCCAACAATGGGAGACAGGTTATCCCTTATTAACGATTGCCACTATTAAAATAGAAAATGAATTACGTTTTGCTTTTAGCGGATTATGTCGGTTTCCTTTTCGTTCAAAAGAAATGGAGGCAGTGATCAATCAAACGGGATTACCAATCGATGAAAGAATTGCTAGGGCACTGGAGTATCTACCGGCACCAATTCTTAATGATATTGAAGGTTCGAAGGAGTATCGATTATTTGTTCTAAAAAATACTTTAAGAAAAATCATTGTGGAAATGGAGGGGAAATAGTGGTTCAAAAGCCGTACACAAAAATAAGTGCCTCATTAAATATCAACGGAGAAGACAAGCAAGTTGATTTCCGTCCGGTAGATACGCTTCTAAGTGTACTTCGAAATCAACTTTCTTTAACTGGACCTAAACCTGGCTGTCTAAATGGTGATTGTGGCGCTTGCTCCGTTATAGTCAATGATACGGTATATAAATCCTGCATCATGCTAGCTATTGAGGCCATTGATGCAAAAATCACGACAATTGAGGGTTTGCATGATACACCCATTCAAAAAGCTTTTGTCAAACATTCTGCGTTCCAATGTGGCTATTGCACACCCGGATTTATCGTGAATTGCCATGCTTTACTGCAAAAGCTTCCTCACCCAACCTATGATGTGATCAAGGAATGGCTCTCTTCCAATTTATGTCGATGCACAAGTTACGAGGAAATCGAAGAAGCGGTATTTGAGGTAATAGAAGGTAATGAGTAATAGACAGGGAACCACCGGGCTCTCCGCCCCAAGTGGGACGCTGTACCCGACCCCATGGCCAACCGGAAATTAAGATAGGTATGACTATAGTCGTTTGCTAAAATAGAAAAGTCACTCTACTTTAGAAAGTGATATGCTCCCCTTAAGGTAGACAGATTAAAAAAATAAAAATCTGTATTACCTTAGGGGGAGTTTTTCTATGTCTAACAAACGGTATTCTGAAGAGTTTAAATATGAAGTTATATTTGCTTATGAAAAGGGAGATTACTCTATTGAGAAAATCTGTTCAAAATATCAAATTTCTACAAGGACATTAATGGACTGGATTGAAAAACTTGAAAAATTCGGGGAGGAAGGATTAAAACGTTCTACATCATGGAAACCTTATACTAAGGAACTAAAGATAGCGGCTGTAAATGATTATCTATCGGGTAATTATTCTAAATGTGAGATCGTTAGAAATTATGGAATATCAAGTAGATCCGTACTCCAGAAATGGATTAACAAGTATAATAGTCATAGAGATTTAGAGGATACGGTGAAAGGAAGGACAAGCTCTATGACTAAAGGAAGAAAAACTACTTGGGATGAAAGGAAACAAATTGTACTCGATTGTTTAGAGAACGGAAAAGATTATCAAAGAACATCTGAGATTTATGCGATTTCTTATCAACAAGTGTATCAATGGGTTAAGAAGTATGAAAATGGTGGAGATGAAGCACTTAAAGATAAGCGTGGAAGGAAGAAAGAAGAAGCAGAATTAACCCCAGAAGAAATTGTCCAACTCCAGATAAAAAAGTTAGAAAGTGAAAATGAACGGTTACGTGCGGAGAATTTATTTTTAAAAAAGTTAGAGGAAATCGAAAGGAGGCGAAAATAAGTCAAGTCCGATTTGAAGATAAGTATACCGCTATCTATGAACTTCATGAGAAAGAGGATTTGGCTGTTATTCTACTTTGTGAAATCGCTGGAATATCTAGAGCTGCATATTATAAGTGGTTGAATCGTACGCCTTCCGTTCGAGAACTTCAGAACGAAGAAATCATAAAAGAGATGAAAGCACTTCATGAGGAAGTTGATGGTATATACGGATACCGTCGAATGACGTTGAACATGAGTCGCAAGTTCGGCCAGAATTTCAATCATAAGCGTATCCGTAGATTGATGAAAGTCTCAAGAATACAATCTGTCATTCGAAGAAAGAAAACCCTTTATAAGCGCTCTACTCCTCAACATGTGGCGGAGAATGTATTGAATCGTGAATTCACGGCGGAAAAGCCAAATGAAAAATGGGTAACGGATGTCACGGAATTCAAATATGGTTCCTCAAAGAAAGCTTATTTAAGTGCTATTCTAGATCTATATGATGGATCAATTGTTAGTTATGTTTTAGGCCACTCCAATAATAATAATCTTGTGTTCAAGACGCTTGATCAAGCTGTAGAACTTTTGGACGGGGGTCATCCACTTATTCATAGTGATCGAGGGTTTCAGTATACCTCTCATGGGTTTAAACGAAGGATAAACAAAGCAGAGATGACACAAAGTATGTCACGAGTTGGTAGGTGTATTGATAATGGACCAATGGAATCTTTTTGGGGAACGCTCAAATGTGAGGAGTATTATTTACATAAGTATGAAACATTTGAAGAACTTTCTAATGCGATAGATAAGTATATCCATTTTTATAATCATGATAGATATCAAAAAAGACTAAACGGCCTTAGCCCTATTGAATATAGAGTTAAAGCCGCTTAGATCATTTTTATTATTTCCACTGTCTACTTGACAGGGGGCAGTTCAAAGTAAAGTGACTTTCATTGTAAATCAATTTCGAATCAGATAGTCAAATGCCCCCAAGGCTGCAGTAGCACCTGATCCCATAGAAATGACGATCTGTTTATATGGATTTGTTGTACAATCACCAGCAGCGAAGACTCCAGGGATACTTGTCGCACCACGATTATCCACGACAATTTCACCCATACGATTGCGTTCAACTGTGCCTTCGAGCCAATCAGTATTTGGTACAAGTCCAATCTGAACAAAGACACCAGCTAATTCAATATGCTTTTCAGCACCTGTGTCACGTTCAACATAGGTAATACCATTAACTTTATCGGTTCCTGTGATTTCTTTTGTTTGAACATTCTTTAGAACTGTTACATTTGGAAGACTGTACAGCCGCTCTTGAAGAACTGAATCAGCCTTTAACTCTGGCATAAACTCAAGAACAGTTACATGCTTGACAATACCCGCAAGGTCGATGGCTGCTTCAATGCCAGAATTACCTCCGCCAATAACAGCCACATCTTTTCCTTCAAATAATGGACCATCACAGTGAGGGCAGTAGGCAACGCCTTTGTTCTTGTATTCAGCCTCACCTGGTACTCCGACATTGCGCCAACGGGCACCGGTTGATAGAATGACCGTTTTACTTTTCAGAACAGCACCGTTTTCCAGTTCAACTTCAATTAAGTCTTTCTTTTCTAAGCTTTTTGCAAGCTGTAAATTCATGATATCAACATTGTATTCTTTAACATGCTCTTCAAGACTCGCAGCAAGTTTTGGACCTTCTGTATGCTTAACACTAATAAAGTTTTCAATTCCTAATGTATCCAAGATTTGACCGCCAAAGCGTTCGGCAACAATCCCCGTGCGAATACCTTTACGTGCTGCATAAACGGCAGCACTTGCTCCTGCAGGTCCGCCGCCGACTACTAGAACATCAAAAGGATCTTTATCAGCAAATTCCGATGCATCAGGGGCAGACCCAATCTTAGCTAAAATCTCTTCAAGAGACATACGTCCGCCTCCGAATGATTCACCATTTAAGAACACCGTTGGGACGGCCAGGATGTTTCTGCTTTCAGCCTCATCTTTGTAAACTGCACCATCGATCATTGTATGTGAAATATTCGGGTTAAGTACACTCATAATATTCAATGCCTGCACAACATCAGGGCAGTTGTGGCAACTTAGGCTAACAAACGTTTCGAAGCGATACTCGCCTTTAATACTTTTAATTTGCTCAATGACCTTTTGGTCAACCTTTGGAGCCCTTCCGCTAACCTGTAAAAGAGACAATACTAATGAAGTAAATTCATGGCCAAGAGGGATCCCGGCAAAAGTAATACCCGTATCCTCGCCAATACGATTAACACTAAAACTAGGTGTTCTTTCTAATTGAGTGTGTTCGATTTTAATCCTTGCTGTCATGGTGGACAATTCTTCCATCAAAGCAAGCATATCTTTCGATACCTCGTCCGTACCTGCACTAACTTTTAAAAGAATGTCACCCTCCATTAATTGCAAATATTGTTCTAATTGAGCTTTTATATCAGCATCTAAAATCATGTATATGCACTCCTTCCTTAATTTCCGATAAATTAAACTATAATAATTATTAGTAAATTATAATTATTATAAATATAAATTTATTATTATATACTTTAAAGCCGTTGTCAATTATTATGATAAAGATATTTAACAATTTAATACAAAAATATTGGGGCAAAAGACATGAATAAGAGGGAAGGATTTAATTGAGATGTGGATATAGTAATTGAAAAATATGTATCAGAATAAAAAAGTCACTCTACGTAAAGTAATACTAGTAGAGTGACTTTTGGCTTGTGTAAGTATATTAGATCTTACCTACAAGATCAAGGCTTGGCTTAAGTGTTTGAGCGCCTTCTTGCCATTTAGCAGGGCAAACTTCACCTGGATTGTTACGTACATATTGAGCAGCTTTAATTTTGCTAACAATAGTATTAGCGTCACGGCCAATGCCACCAGCATTAATTTCAAGAGCTTGAACAACTCCGTCTGGGTCGATGATGAAAGTTCCGCGATCTGCAACACCGTCTTCTTCAATTAGAACGTCGAAGTTACGGCTAAGTTGATGAGAAGGGTCACCAACCATAATATATTCGATTTTCTTAATAGTTTCTGAAGTATCATGCCATGCTTTATGAGTGAAGTGAGTATCAGTTGATACAGAATATACTTCAGCTCCAAGTTCTTTTAGGGTTGCATAGTTATTTTGAAGATCTTCAAGCTCAGTTGGGCAAACGAAAGTGAAGTCTGCAGGGTAGAAGCAAACTATGCTCCATTTTCCTTTGAAATTTTGCTCAGTTACTTCGATGAATTCTCCGTTATGAAATGCTTGTGCTTTGAATGGTTGTACTTCTTTACCGATTAATGACATAATTAAATTCCTCCTCATATTTAATATCTTTTTTAACCAATAATAATTTATTTATAATAAACTATTATCAGTTAATTATATTAATTTTAATTCGATATTTATTATTGTATATTTTATATACTTTGTCAACTAAAATACCTATTTTATCCTAAAATTTTATTTATTAAATCTGATATAAAAGTGATTTTGACGAATAAGAGGGAATTTTGACGAATTATGTTGGTTTTCAATTAATATTATAAATTCTCAATAAAGTATTTTTAATTTATTTTAGATTTTTGTTAAAAACTAAGTTGATAAACAATAAGGGAGGTTGTTTTTATGGAAGATAAACAAAATACATTTACAGTTGTAGGAACTAACGTTAATGAAGTAAAAAAACAAAATAAGAACTCTGGTATGTCATATAATGAGGTAAAAGAATGGCTAGCGAAAAATTTAAATAAAAAAGAAGTCTAATTTTTTCGAATTCCTTATTGACTCCAAGCTAATTCTAGGTAAGGATAGTAATATATTTTATTTTTTTGTTGGAGGCTATTATGAAATACATTAGTACACGTGGAAATGTAAATGAAATTGGTTTTATTGATACAGTTTTAATGGGACTTGCAACTGACGGTGGACTTTTAGTTCCTGAACAAATCCCACAAATCCCAGTTGAAAAACTGCAGGCAATGTCCCAGTTATCTTATCAGGAATTAGCATACGAAATCATTTCCTATTATGTTGATGGGGAAATTCCAGAAGATGAACTTAAAGAACTAATTAATAAAAGCTATGGAACATTCCGCCATCCAGAGGTGACTCCTGTTCAAAAGATTAAGGATAATATGTATGTACTAGAATTGTTCCATGGTCCGACCTTCGCTTTTAAAGATGTTGCACTTCAATTTTTAGGCAACTTGTATTCTTATATTGCTAAGAATACAGGCGTAACGATTAATATTCTTGGTGCTACATCAGGGGATACAGGTGCATCTGCGATTGAAGGAGTAAGAGGGAAAGAAGGAATCCGCATTTGTATTTTGCATCCTCATGGGAAGGTAAGTAAGGTCCAGGAGTTGCAGATGACGACTGTCAATGATCCAACCGTTTTAAATTTAGCGATTGAAGGTACTTTTGACGATGGTCAAAGAATTATTAAGGAAATATTCGCTGATTTAGATTTTAAAAATAAATATCATTTGCGTGCAATTAATTCTATTAACTTTGCCCGTATATTAGCGCAAACTGTTTACTATTTCTATGCGTATTTCCAAGTGGCAAAAGAAAAGGATATCAAGAGCCTAAATTTTAGTGTCCCAACTGGAAACTTCGGTGATATTTTTGCTGGTTATTTAGCGAAGAGAATGGGACTACCTGTAGGAAAACTTATCGTAGCTACAAACGAGAACAATATCTTAGAGCGATTTATCAAGGATGGTGTGTACCAGCCAGGTGAATTCCGTGGTACATATAGTCCATCAATGGATATTCAAGTAGCGAGCAATTTCGAACGTTACCTTTATTACTTGCTAGATGAAAATCCAAGTGCGGTACGTGAGAGAATGGATCAGTTTAAGACAGAAGGAAAAATTGTTGTGGGAGAAGACCTTCTTCGTCAAGTACAAGCCGATTTTGCAGCCCATGGTGTAAAAAATGGAGAATGTCTGCAAACGATTAAGACGTACTATGCTGATACTAATTATTTACTTGATCCACATACATCTTGTGGAGTTGCTGCATATGAGAAAGCAAGTGTACCTGAGGAAGTATGTGTCACTCTATCAACTGCACATCCAGCTAAATTTAATGAAGCGATCGAATTATGCAATATAGAGCAGACATACCCAGAGCAAATTCAGCAATTGTTTGATAAACCACAATACCTAGAAGTGGTTGAGGCAGATAATGAGGCAATTGCTAGTAGATTAGAGAAACTTTTCAGTTCCGCTCAATAAAAATATTAACATTACGATTAAACACTTGCAAAATAACTGCAAGTGTTTTTTTGTAGTTAGTTTCCCTGAAATGAAAACGTTTAATAAAAATTTACAAAAAAAATGCTAGAAATATATAATTTTTTTTTGATATAGTAAGCAAACCGGCTGGTATAAGGGGGTGTACCCTGGTAGAGGAAACATAAATCGCCGAAAATCAACATCGCGAAAATGCTTAGCCTTAAATATGGCATTATCAAATATTATGGAACAATTTTTACTTAAAGCAGCTACTGTGCAGTGGCTAACAACTGGCTTATGACGAATGTTCTTTTACTTATATTCCCAATCCACAAACGTGGAGTTGTAATGGGGATTGCACTAAAATACACTTCAATATAAGATTGATTCTATAGAAGAACAAAGCTAATAAGGGGGTATCTATTTTGAATTTAGACAAAAGCACTTTCTTGAACGAGTATCATTTTACTGAAGAATACCTCAATCAATATAATATTGATTGGGGAAATCTCATGCTTATTTACAATGACTATCTATACCTTAAACCCCAATTAGAAACACAAGCCAACTATATTGCTGATGTTTTTCGGAAGCATAAAAATGTTCATACGGTTAAATCAAGGGTAAAAGAACCGAAGCACTTAGTAGCAAAACTAATAAGGAAAACTTCTGACAGGCAGAAGACTTATGGAAAAGAATTTCAATTTTCGGTAGAGAATTACAGAAAAGAAATAACAGATTTGATTGGAGTACGTGTCATCCACATATTTAAAGAGGACTGGGAAAATATACATAATTTTATTAAAGAAACGTGGGAAACCATTGAAATAGTTGCTAATATAAGAGATGGTGATAATAAAGAACCTTATGAAAATTTGGGGTTATCTATCAAATCAAGAGAATCAGGTTATCGTTCCGTTCATTATCTAGTTAATTTTACCCCAACTCGTCAAAATGTGATTGCAGAGATACAAGTAAGAACCATTTTCGAGGAAGGATATGGTGAAATTGATCATCAATTGAGATATCCAAGTAATGATATCCCAACAGTGTTAGCATTAAATCTCTTAGTGCTTAATCGTCTTGCAGGTAGTGCCGATGAATTATCATCAGTAGTAAAATTACTAAATGATAGTTGGAATGAAATGGGGCATGAATACAAAGCAATTATTGAAAAGAAGGATAAAGAGTTAAAAAAATTAAAATCAAGAATAGAAAAACTTGAAATAGACGAATCAGAAAAAAAATCACTCGTTTCAGATATAAGTAATATTCTTGTTCAAGAGCTTTCTGATGATATATTGAGTTTTTCAGACAAACTTAAAGATATTACTGGATAAAAAAAGATTAGCCATTCAAGCTAATCTTTTTTCTTTAACGCTTCCTGTAAAATTTGGTTTGCTTCTTCTACACTTTCTTTAGTAGGAGGTTCAACATCTTTTAGAGGATACTCGATGCCTAATGTTTCCCATTTGTATATGCCTAATTTATGATAGGGGAGCACCTCGATCTTTTGTATATTGTTTAGTGTTTTAATGAATGCAGACAACTGCTTTAAATCTTCGCGATTATCTGATATTCCAGGAACTAGAACATGTCTAATCCATACCGGAATTTGATGTTGGGACAGCCAGTTTGCAAAATCCAAAATATGGGCATTACTTTTTCCAGTTAACTTTAAATGTTTTTCCTCATTGATTTGTTTTAAGTCTAGCAATATTAAATCAGTAACCTTCATTAATTCTTCAAGACGTGAAAGAAATGTAGGAGAGCGGCTAAAGCATCCGCCAGAACTGTCAATGGTTGTATGGATACCGATTTTTTTACATTCCTTAAATAATTCTATCAAAAAATCAATTTGTAAAAGAGGTTCACCTCCAGATACTGTCACGCCGCCTCCTGAGAACTTCATATAAGGAATATAGCTTTTCATATCTTGAATTAATTCAGAAACTGTCATTTCATTGCCTTTGCCGATTTCCCATGTATCGGGATTGTGGCAAAATTGGCAGCGTAATAGGCATCCTTGCGTAAAGATCACATAACGTATACCTGGTCCATCGACAGTTCCGCATGTTTCAATTGAATGGATTCGTCCTTTCACAACTCCCACCTACTTATTTATAATGTCTTGCTACAGCCACCCAGCGCCTAGCGAGACTTCCTTCACCTCCGTACGATAAGTCAACATCGCCGCACTTTGTTCAGCGTGTTTCCTTTATCTCCTTCGGCTCAGTCCAGTCCGAACGGAGCTAAGCGGGTGGCTTCAGCTTTTCTTACAGGCTAGCATGGAACGTACGATTAATTACATCAATTTGTTGCTCGCGTGTTAATTTGATAAAGTTTACAGCATAACCAGAAACCCGAATAGTTAATTGGGGGTATTTTTCCGGATGTTCCATAGCGTCCATTAATGTCTCGCGGTTAAATACATTAATATTTAAATGGTGACCTTTATTCATAGCGTATCCGTCTAAGATGGCGACTAAATTAGAAATCTGTGTTTCTTCTTCTTTACCTAATGCCTTTGGAACAATTGAGAATGTATTAGAAATACCATCTAATGAATAATCATAAGGTAATTTTGCAACAGAATTTAAAGATGCAATTGCCCCTTTTTTATCTCTCCCGTGAAGTGGGTTAGCACCAGGTGCGAATGGTTCACCGGCACGACGTCCGTCAGGCGTGTTACCTGTTTTTTTACCATAAACGACATTAGATGTGATCGTTAAAATTGACATGGTTGTAACTGAGTTACGGTATGTTCTATGCTTTTTCAACTTTCTCATAAAAGTTTTTACCAGGTTAACGGCAATTTCATCAACTCGATCATCGTTGTTACCATACTGTGGATATTCGCCTTCAATCTCAAAATCGACAATAAGTCCATTTTCATCACGGATCGTTTTAACTTTAGCATGCTTAATCGCACTTAAAGAGTCAGCTGCAACTGATAAACCTGCGATACCTGTCGCCATTGTGCGAAGAATTTCTTTGTCATGCAATGCCATTTCAATTCTTTCATAAGCATACTTATCATGCATGTAATGGATAATGTTTAGAGTATTGATATAGAGTTCAGCTAACCAATCCATCATTGTATCGTATTTATCTAATACTTCTTCGTAATTAAGGTATTCTGATGTAACTGGTGCATAAGCAGGTGCAACCTGTAGCTTAATCTTTTCATCTACGCCACCATTGATTGCATAAAGTAATGCTTTTGCTAGGTTAGCTCGTGCACCGAAGAATTGCATTTGCTTACCAATTCTCATGGCGGATACACAGCAAGCAATTCCATAGTCATCTCCGAATTGGGCTCTCATTATATCGTCATTCTCATATTGAATAGAGCTAGTTTTGATAGACATTTTTGCACAGAATTTTTTAAAGTTTGCTGGTAATAGGTTAGACCATAAAACAGTTAGGTTTGGCTCGGGAGCAGGTCCTAAATTTTCCAATGTGTGTAAGAAACGGAATGAATTCTTTGTTACTAATGGACGACCGTCAATACTAACACCACCGATTGATTCAGTTACCCAAGTAGGGTCGCCGCTGAATAAGTCGTTATAATCAGGTGTTCTTGCAAATTTAACTAAACGTAACTTCATGATGAAGTGGTCAACTAATTCCTGCGCTTCAACTTCTGTTATTGTACCGTTATCCAAGTCTCTTTCAATATAAATATCTAAGAATGTAGAAACACGTCCTAAGCTCATTGCTGCTCCATTTTGTTCCTTAATGGCAGCTAAATAAGCAAAATATAACCATTGAAATGCTTCCTGGGCAGTTGTTGCAGGAACAGAAATGTCAAAGCCGTACATTTTTGCCATTTCTTTTAGTTCCTGTAAAGCTTTAATTTGTTCAGCGATTTCTTCACGTTCGCGAATGATTTCTTCACTCATAGTTTTTCCGGTAAAAGTTAAGTCTTTTTTCTTCTCTTCGATTAGGAAGTCTACACCGTATAATGCAACTCGGCGGTAGTCGCCAATAATTCTTCCGCGACCATAAGCATCTGGAAGACCAGTTATGATACCAGCTTTTCGAGCCATTTTCATTTCATCGGTATATGCATCAAAAACTCCCTGGTTATGCGTTTTACGATATTTAGTAAAAGTTTCAATGATTTCATCACTAACACTATAACCGTAAGCTTTGTTAGCATCGACTGCCATTCTGATGCCACCAAATGGTTGAAGGGAGCGTTTGAAAGGTTTGTCCGTTTGAACCCCGACAATTCTTTCTAATTCTTTGTTTAGAAATCCTGGATTATGCGAAACAATGGTTGAAACAATATCGGTATCCATGTCTAGGACGCCGCCGTTTTCGCGCTCTTGTTTGGTTAACGTCATTACTTGTTCCCAAAGCTTGTTCGTATTTTCTGTTGGATCTGCTAAGAATTGTTCGTCGCCTTCATAAGCTTTATAGTTTTTTTGGATAAAGTCTCTTACATCAACTTCTTTATTCCAAGTACCATTTACAAAACCTTCCCATGCTTTCATAAAAGCATCCTCCTAAAATGTTGTTTTTCAAGATGATATTCTAATATTTATATATATGTGAACTTTTTCACATAATAAACTAAAAAAATAGTGAAGATTTGGTTTTAAGATTACTCATCTTCTGTATCTATAATAACGCTTCTTTGTACTAATGGTTATAGATAATTTAAAACATTTTATGAACAAATTTAAAATTGGATCAAATCCCCAAATTGGGACGTTTTCATTTAGTTTTTTATTTAGGAGAAGTAACTGTTCATTGAAAAAACAGAAACTGTATTATGAAAATCCGATGCACTGTACTAACAAAAGGATTGGTTTACCGGGGAACTGGAAAGGGCTGCCCATATGTCATTCTTGACTTTTTGGGCAGCCCCTTTATTAATAAAATCTTTTATTTACAAAACTTTTTCTACATCTACCCGTCCAGAGAAAAACGTTGCTCCACCACCAAGGTCTGCTATGCGGTCAGGGGTGAGGGAGTTGAGGTGGTGCTTCGTACCAGGTCGGTCGCTCCACAATCCTTGGGTAGCAACTACCCCTGGTAATACATTTTCACCTACAGAAACTTTTAGCTTGCAATCACCGCGATCATTCCAAACTCGAACCACATCCCCATCCTCAATACTTCTTGATAATGCATCCTGAATATTTATATGCAATTTTGGTTCTTTTTCTAAACTTACGTGTTTTTCATTGTTAGAAAAAGTAGAGTTTAAGAAATTGTGATTAGGTGCCGGCACAAATTGTAATGGAAAATCCCCGTCATCACACAATGGGATATAAGTTGGCAACGGTGGAAGTCCCACATCCGCCATCATTTGTGAATATAGCTCGATTTTCCCACTTGGTGTTTCCAGCTTCCCAGGGAATAATGGTTTCAAGTTTGCTTTAACATATTTCTTCTCGGCCAACATTTCATACGTTATACCTTCTATATAAGGATTACCAGTATTTTTAAGTGCTCCTGTAATTAGTTCTACGTCTGTTTCAAAAAGAGCTGGATCTTCAAAACCCATTGCTTTTGCCAAGAGCCTAAATACATCTGTGTTTGGTTTTGATTCACCATACGCTTCGATAACCGGCTCCTGAATCTGGATGTGGTTATGCCAATAGGAACAATAAAAATCCGTATTCTCATAAGAAGAAGTCGCTGGTAGAATGATATCCGCGTATTTGGCTGTTTCTGTTAAAAATAAATCATGAACGACTAAAAATAAATCTTCCTGCTCTAATCCTTGTCGGACCTTACTTCCGGATGGAGCGACGACGGCTGGGTTACTTTGGTAAACGTACATTGACTTAATCGGTTTTTCTAATGAAAGCAGTGCCTCGCCAATGGCATTCATATTGATAACGCGGGTATTCTTATTTTTTAATAAATCAGGTTGTTGTAACCATGTTTCATTATATTCCAAATAACTAGAATTAGATTTAATTGCACCACCGCCTCTATGCAGCCATTGGCCAGTCAGTGCAGGGAGGCAGGCAATCGTTCTAACGCACATGCCACCGTTATCATGATGCTGAATACCATTTCCAATTCGAATAAAGGAAGGGGAGGTTTCAGCATACAGCCTTGCAAGTCTGTAAATATCTTCTTCTGGAACCCCGGTAATTTTAGAAACAGCACCTGGAGTATATTGAACCACATGGTCCCGAAGCTCAACGTGACCAATTGTATATTCATGTAGAAATGTTTCATCTACCAGATTTTCTTCGAATAGTATATGCATCATTCCTAAGGCAAGCGCTGCATCAGTTCCTGGTAAAATCGGAATAAACCAATCTGCCATTCTGCCAGTTTGGTTTTTATGGACATCAATCACTACAATTTTAGCTCCATTTTTACGAGCTTTCTGGGCTATTGCCCATTGGTGCATATTCGTGCTGACTGCATTGATTCCCCAAAATATGAATAATTTTGCATGAAGGGTATCAACAGGATCTACTCCAAAGCTGCAGCCCATTGTATATTTATAACCCATTGTACCGGCTGTACTGCAGATCGTTCGATCTAGCTGTGAGGCTCCTAACCGGTGAAAGAAGCGGCGGTCCATTCCTTCCGCACTAAGATTTCCCATATTCCCATAGAAGCTGTAGGGAATGATACTTTCAGGGCCATCTGTTTCGATAAGCCCTTTCCAATGAGTAGTGATCTCTTGGATTGCTTCGTTCCAGCTAATACGCCTAAATGTTCCTTCTCCTTTTTTACCAACACGCTTTAATGGATATTGTAATCGCTTTTCATCATAGAGCCTTTCAGGAACATTCCTTACTTTATTGCAGATATTTCCCTTTGTAACAGGGTGGTTTGGATCGCCCTCAACCTTAATTATTTTTCCATCCTTTTTATGGATTAGGAGTCCACATTGATCTGGACAATCAAGAGAGCAGACTGATGGAAAAATTCCGTCCTTCTGATTAGCATAGGTATTCATTGAAAGCTCTCCTTCCTATATTTTTTTAGTTTATTAATCTTTCATTATTGGTAATAGTACAAATTATACTACAAAATATAACTATTTGTTGATTCATGGCATAAGTTTTTTAGGTTCTCACATATTCATTAGTAAAGAGGTGATTACACAGTGATGAAAATGAAGTTGCCCATTATAAAAACAAAATTTATTCCGCCTATTTTTAAAGACAACTATGTAATACGACCCCAATTAATAAACAAGTTTTCAAAAGCACTCGATTATCCACTTACGTTAATTCATGCAGGACCCGGATATGGTAAAAGCTCATCACTGTCATCCTTTTCTCAAGAAACATCGATCCTTAACTGTTGGTATTCTATTTCAAAGCAGGAGGATGAATTTTTACCATTTCTTATTCATTTTATTTATTCCATCCGGTCAAAGGTGCCTGAATTTGGGTCAAGCCTATTAACGTTTTTAGAGAATAATAATCAACAATCAGTGGAAGATGCTATAGAGTTTATCTGCTCTGAGCTTATAAATGAGTTTACTTTACTAGAAAATGATATTCTTATTATTCTAGACGATTTCCATCTACTTGAAAAATCAAAAGGAATAGAAAAGTGTTTTGAAATTTTACTAAGATATCTTCCATCTCAAATTCATATCGTCATTTCTAGTCGAACTAAACTAAATTGGTCTTTATTTACATCACTTCTTGTAAAAGGGAATATTCTTGAGATTGGAAAAGAAGATTTTATTTTTTCTAAGGATGAGATGGAGGTGTTATTTTTAAATTACTTCGAAGCTGACTTGCCGCAAAAACAGCTGAAAATGATTCACGAACTAACAGAGGGCTGGATTATTGCAATCAGGATGTTTCATCATCACCTTATCACTAATCCAGAGCAGTCAATTTCATTTTCTAATATCAATGTGGATTCTGTAGACGATTTATTCCGATATCTGGCGCTTGAGGTATTTACTGATCAACCTCGTGAAATAAAGGAGTTTTTATTGCTTACATCCACATTTGACCAATTCTCTATTTCAATGTGTGAAGATGTTTTACGAATCCGTCATGCTGATCAATTGATCAATGAACTTTTAGCTAAAAATTTGTTTCTAACTGATATAGGAGAAAAACAATACCGCTACCACGCATTATTTAAGGACTTTTTGCAAAATCAATTAAAGCAAGATAAAAAGATATATGAGAAGACTCACCGTACTATCGCTTCCTTCTATTTAATTACTAAACACTATGAAAATGCGATTGATCATTTTTTACTCCTAAAAGATTATGAGGCGATTACTTCGCTGTTGAAACAGGTTGCCCAAACAATAATAGATCAAGGCAAATTAGAATATTTATTTAGTGTACTATTGAAGCTTCCTCAAAATATTGTAGAGGAACATTATTCTTTGTATTTATTTTTGGCTGAGATTTATCGCTATCAATGTAAATATGAACTAGCAATTGAGGCTTATCAAAAACTTGATCACTTATCAAAAATGTCCAAGGATTCCCTTGTAGAAAGCTTAAGTATTGAGGGTAAAGCAAAGGTATACTTAGATACTATTCAACCAAGGGTAGCGCAAGCTTTGTTAAGGAAGGCCATCAGAATTTATGAAGATTCAAAGATTGAAATATCTGATGTTAAGAAAATGGAGTTATATAGTTTAACGGCGGAAAATCTGGTCAATCTTGGCAATCTGGAGCAAGCAGGGGAATGGATCGATAAAATTAAGCAAATTAATCAGGAATATGAAAATGTAGAGCTTGAATCAAGGTTTTATCTTCGCGCCGGTAAATTGCAGGAAGCAGAAGATTTGTTACTCCGAAACCGCAGTAGGGTTGAAGCGTCATTATCAAAATCACATCGAGAAACGGACCTATTATTATCATTAATTTATAGTTTTACGGGTGAAGGTGAAAAAGCAACAAAGTTTGCGGATTCTGGGCTAGAACACGAGCATAAAAGAAAATCACCTTTTGTTGAAGCATGTGGCTGGATTCGAA
>JAENZK010000325.1 GCA_016841285.1 Guptibacillus hwajinpoensis
TTTTTTTATTTTACTTCAACCTTCATTAAAGAAAGGATGGTTTTTCAGCGGCCTCGGTCGGAAACTCTGTCCCGCTTTTTTTTTTGCAAAAATAATAATGAATATTAAGCAAAAGTAAATTAAATGTAAAATTTTAGAAAATAATGAAGAAAAATGTAGAAAAAACAAGAAAATTGCTATATGATTCTGAGTAAATAAGAAGGTAGGGTGTTAACGTAAAAACTTAAATAGTAATTGGGGGGATGAAATTGTTAGAGAAAAATGTCTTAGAGATGAAAAAAGATATTTTACCTGAAGTTTACGACAATATGATATATGCCATGACTGTGACAGATTTTGAAAACAAGATCCTATTGATAAATCCAGCTTTCACCAAATTAACAGGTTATGTTGAAAATGAGGTCATTGGTAAGAACCCCAAAATACTAAATTCTGGTATTCATCATAATGATTTTTATAAGGAAATGTGGAGGAGTATTAACAATAAAGGAATTTGGAAGGGTGAAATTTGGAATAAACGAAAAGATGGAGAACTGTTCCTTGAAGAAATTACAATCAATGTAATTAGAGATGCTAATGGGAAAATAAAAAACTATGTATCTTTTTTCATTGATATTACCGAACGGAAAAAGCTAGAGGAACAACTGAAATTTCAGGCACTCCATGACGAATTAACAAAATTGCCGAATCGGACTTATTTTTATAATCAACTCAATCAAACCATTCAAAACGCAATAAATTCAAACAAAATGTGTAGTATTTTGTTTCTTGATTTAGACCGATTTAAAGAAATCAATGATACATTAGGACATAGTGTAGGCGATGAGTTATTGAAGGGAGTGGCAAATAGACTAAAGGAGTCACTCGGCAAAAAGGGAATTGTAACTCGATTTGGGGGTGATGAATTTGCCATTATCTTACCTGAATGCAAGAATAAATTTGATTGTATTTATCTAGTTAATAGAATAATTGATCGTTTCTCAAAGCCTTTTATTCTAAATGACATAGAATTGTTCATTAAGCCAAGTATAGGCATTAGTATTTGTCCGAATGATAGTTCTGAAGGGGAAAGTTTGGTCAAATACGCAGATTTGGCGATGTATCATGCCAAGTTAGAGGGGAAAGGAAAGAGTGCCTATAAGTTTTATCAAAAGGACTACATGGATAAATCGATGGAACGACTTATTCTTAAAAACGATTTACGAAAAGCAATCCCCAATAATGAATTTATACTACATTACCAACCGCAATTTTCTTGTGAAACCGGTGATTTAATTGGAATGGAAGCCTTAATTAGATGGAACCATCCAACAAAAGGGATGATTTCTCCCAATGACTTTATCCCTATTGCCGAAGAAACAGGCATGATTGTTCATATTGATCAATGGGTCTTAAACCAAGTTTGTCACCAAATGAGAGAATGGGGAGACCAAGGTTATAAGCCTATTAAGATTGGCATTAATCTCTCAATGTTGCAATTTCAACAAAAAAATCTATTAAGAATTATGAAATCTATCCTGAAAAAAACAGGCATTGATCCTTCATATATAGAGATTGAATTGACTGAAAGAGTGATTATGGACAATCCAGATATCGCCTTATCCAATATTAAAAATTTGAAATCACTTGGAATTCAGATATCGATGGATGATTTTGGTACCCATTATTCCTCATTAAATTACTTGAAACTACTATCTTTAGACTGCTTGAAAATAGATCAGTCCTTTATAAAGGGCCTATTAACAGATAAAAATGACCAGTCTATTGTCAAGTCAATGATTCAATTAGCACATAACTTGAATTTATCGGTAATTGCTGAAGGAGTAGAAAATAAGGAGCAATTTCAATTTTTAAAGTCACTCCAATGTGATGGAGTACAGGGCTTTTATTTTGATCGCCCTTTACCTGCTTCCCAAATACTTAAATATATATCTTAAACATACTCCAAAAAACTGGGCAGAGCCAGAGGGTCGGGAACTCCGGCCCAGCTCTTATTGAACTTGCCCTACCTTATCAGGCTCAGGTAGTAATGCGTTCAAAATAGCAGCCCCTACTAAAATCATGATGGAAATATAAAATGAAAAATCATAGTTTCCAAATCCACTATATAATAGGCCAGGCAAATACGCCCCTAAAGCTGAACCAACTTGATGGCTTAAGGAAAGACAACCTACTATGAATCCAAGAGAATAATGTTTAAAATACTGCGTCGCTAACAATTGAGTAGGTGCAACTGTCGCAAAATCAACCAACCCAAAAAGCACGGCGAAAACCATTAATAAAATCGGATCCTGTATAAATAATAGAAGAACAATCGATATTGCGCGTGTGAAATATAAAAAGACGAGCAGTTTTCTGCTGCTAAAGTAATCAATAATTACACCTGATAATAAAATTCCAATAATATTAAAAGCAGCTAAAATACTAACGGCGGCACTTGTTACACTAGTTGAGAATCCACAGTACTGGGAAAAAGGAATGAGATGTGTATCCATTAAGCCAGTCGTTGTAAAACCACAAACACCAAAGGGTAAGATTAAGAACCAAAAATGTCGTTTGCGAAGCACGTCACGTAAAGACAAATTCACTTCCTTTTTCACCTGCATGTTCTCACTCAATTCTTCTGATTGGCCTTCCTCGACAGGTCCACCAAGTGGATCCATTCCCTTGTCATTCGGGTGATTTTTTATAAAAAATAAAACGATTGGAAAAACAATAATCATTAAAAATAAGCCCAGTGAAAGAATTGTAACTCTCCAATCAAATGCCTGAATCAGCAATAGAGAACCAGGTACAATCAGCATTTGTCCAAAACCAAAGCCCGCTTCCAAAATCCCCAAAGCAAGTCCACGTTTTTTGTTAAACCAATTCATGACAAGGATCGTACCTGCAACATTCGAAGCGCCGCCAACCCCAATTGAAACAATGGAATAAAGAACAAATAAATGCCATGTTTGTGTTGCAAAAGAAATGAAAAAGAAACTAATCCCAACTAAAAAAGTGCTGGCAGATAAAACGATTCGTGCGCCATATTTATCTACCATCCTACCAATTGTGGGCTGGGAAACGCCATAAATGATAAAACTCAAAGTAGAAATGAGAGAGGTTGTTCCTCTACCAATTGAAAAATCTATTTCCCAAGGCTCCATAAAAGCTCCAAAAGCGAGCCGTCCACCCTGTACAGCTAAAAAAGATAAAAACGTAACAAAAACTATAATCCATGCATAGTGAACTCTATCTTTCATGATATCTCCTTTTCTATTGGGCCAGAGGGTCGGGTTCTCTGGCCCATACAATCGACACTAACTCTGATGTTTAATTTTAACACCCTTTATACTTTTTCTATCACCAATCGAAAGCCATGTAACAAAAATAAGCATCAAAAGTACCCCTTGTAATTGGATCCCCTCTAATTTTGTTCCAAACCAAAGAATCGATACAACCATGACAGTTAATGGCTCGACACTTGATAGTATACTAGTTTCGACAGGGCTAATATATTTCAAGCTGCTTAAAAATAAGAAATAAGCGATGGTGCCAAATATTATATAAAAAATCGTCATCAAGGCTACGTCCATCCCAGCAAGATGGACCCACTCATCGGTATTCCACACTTGAATGATAATCCCAACTAATAGGCCGCCAATCAGCATTCCCCAACCCAAGATTATTAAAATACCCCATTCCTTCATAAGTCGAGCTGGATATAATGTATAGAATGCATAGGCAAGCCCAAGTGAAAGCCCTAAAATTATGGCCTTTGGACTTACAATTAGGCTATTCATTGATCCATTGGTCAACAGGAGAAAGAGACCGATTAATGTTCCCACAATCCCAATGACTTGATGCCTTGGTGGCATTTCTTTAAGAGTTATAGAAATGTAGATTGCAATAATAATCGGTGCTGAAAACTGAAATAATGTTGCAATAATAGAATTACTTTCATCAACCGAAGCCATGAAGGTATATTGTAAACCCAACAAACCGATAATACTAAATACAATAAGTTGATATCTTGATGAAGGTGACCTCCACACAGCAAAAATATCTTTTTTACTTATTAATAAAAATGACAGTAATAGAATTCCAGATAAAGTTAATCGAACAGTTAATAGAAAAGGAACGGATACATCTGTCTCTCCAAGTATCCATTCCATCATTGGTCCCGTTAATCCCCATAGCATAGAACCAAAAATGATCATAGCAATTCCTCTTATACGGAGCATTTCTTCACTTCTTTCTAAATAACAAAAAATCAATACCTAAAATAGTATGTATTTGAAAAATCTTTCTGTACCTATGTATTTTACAATACCTATCTAAATGAATCCATCTGTGGACCACAGGGTCGGAAAGTCTGGCTCAATTACATGCCTGCTTCCAAGTTTAGGCTTGGATTCGGGCATGATACAAACCTCGACATTAATACCATCAAGAACTTCTTATTAAAGTCCTTCCCCAGAGCTTACTTAAATCACCCGACATATTAAAATTTTTAAAAAAAATAAAGCAGAAAATATGAAAACTACCTGTGATTTAGCACACAGAATTTAAATGGGGGTGTTTTATAATTAAAAATGTAGAAAATGGGGGGGAATAACATGATACCAGAAAAACTAGTAGAAGTTATTAAGCATGAAGGTGTTGCTACGATAGGAACGTATGCAGATGAGAAAATACATTTAAGCAACACTTGGAATAGTTATATTGTGATAACTGAAAATGGGAAACTATTATATCCGGCAGGCGGAATGAATGTCACAGAATCAAATATTGAAAAAAATAATAAAGTTCAAATGACGGTTGGAAGTCGTGAAGTAGAAGGCTTTCACGGCCCGGGAACCGGATTTCGTATCAACGGTACTGCTGCTTTCATAAAATCTGGACCTGATTTAGAAAAAATTAAACAAAAATACCCTTGGGCAAGAGCGGTAGTTGAAATTTCAATTGAATCGGCTACTCAGACCCTATAGCCATTTTTGGGACACGGGGTCGGGAAGAGGCCGCTGAAAAACCATCCTTTCTTTAATGAAGGTTGAAGTAA
>JAENZK010000326.1 GCA_016841285.1 Guptibacillus hwajinpoensis
GAACAATAACAATGTCCATCTTGACGGTTAAAAATTTAACAAAAGCATTTGGGGGTCTGATTGCCAACAGCGATATTAATATGGACGTAAAAAAAGGCTCTATCACCGCCGTTATTGGTCCGAATGGAGCAGGAAAAACAACCTTTTTTAACATGGTAACTGGTGTTTATCAACCCACTAGAGGGGATATCGAATTGAACGGTAAATCCATTGTTGGGCTGAAGCCTCATGTTGTTTCAGCAAAGGGAATTTCGAGGACGTTCCAAAACATTCGTTTATTTGGAAGTATGACCGTACTTGAAAATGTGATGGTTGGGATGCACAACCATATTAAACAAGGAATCATGGGGGCCGTTTTAGACTTGCCTTCTTTTAAAAAACAAGAAAGATTCGCCGAACAAGAGGCGTACAATATATTGGATTACATTGGCTTAAGCCAGTTTACAAATGAGGAGGCCAGGAATCTGTCTTACGGTGCCCAGCGCCGCTTAGAAATTGGCCGGGCTTTAGCAACAAGGCCACAGGTCCTATTATTAGATGAGCCAGCAGCCGGGATGAACCCGAAGGAAACGAAAAAACTGACAGAGCTGATTTTCAAAATGCGTAATGAATTTGGGCTAACGATCGTCTTAATCGAGCATGATATGAAGCTTGTCATGGAAATATCAGAGCATATTATTGTATTGGATCATGGTGAAAAAATTGCCGAAGGAACACCACAGGACATTCGTACAAACCAAAAGGTTATCGAAGCGTACTTGGGAAAAAGTGGAGCAGATTCAGCTTCATAAAGGAAGGGGGACTCGGGACCATTGGTAGAAAAAATTTTACAGTTAAAAGAAATCAATACGTATTATGGAGGTATTCAAGCCTTAAAGGGGATTTCACTTCATGTTGATGCGGGTGAGATTGTAACGTTAATCGGCAGTAACGGCGCAGGAAAATCGACAACATTAAAAACGATCAGCGGGCAAGTAAAGCCCAAAAACGGCAGCATTCTATATAATGGGACAGAAATTTCAAACAGTGTTCCACATGAAACAGCACTTTCCGGCATTGCCCATGTCCCGGAAGGCAGAAGAATTTTCCCAAAGTTGACGGTAAAAGAAAATCTCGAAATGGGGGCTTTTTCCGTCAAAGACAAACGGGTTGTGAAGGATCGGATGGAACGAGTCTTTCAATATTTTCCGAGAATAAAAGAGCGTTTAAGCCAGCAAGGAGGGACGATGAGCGGTGGGGAGCAGCAAATGCTTGCTATCGGCCGGGCCCTAATGATGCAGCCGAAAATCCTCATGTTAGATGAACCGTCGATGGGACTGGCACCAATTATCGTAGAACAAATTTTTGAGATTATAAAAGAACTAAACAACGAAGGAATCACGATCCTGCTCGTTGAACAAAATGCATTTCAAGCACTAAGTATCGCGGACCGTGGTTATGTTATTCAAAATGGCGAAATCACATTAAGTGGGCTTGGTAAAGAATTAATCGAAAATGAACTCATTCAAGAGGCCTATTTAGCATAAAAAAATCCATAGGTTTATATTCACACTACCTATTTCAGGGTAGTTTTTTTATTGTCGATTTTTCATACTTTTGACCGATCTACACCTCACTATGGAAGGATTAGGAAAAAATGATAGTATATGCCCATTAATTTTAATATTTGTAATATTTTAAACGAAAAAATTACAAATGTTTCAGTTTAAATATACTTTTAGTGCTTTTTGTCCTAATCGTCAATAAACCTTTATTACTGAATAATATTTCGAATTCAAAGTATTAATAGGGATAATTTAACAGACAAGATTCGACAACGCTAAAGGCCGGTTTGACTGAATTATTAGGTGATGTTAATTTGGATATTGGAAAATTTTAGAGGTATTAATAGTGTTAGAATATTAGAGTTTAGGATAACGAAATTATAGAAATATAATTTTAGGAGAGAAAAAGTAGATGTTAGAGTCGAAAAGAAGAGCGATAATCTTTATTTCCATTTCATTGTTGCTGGCTGTTGTAGCCGGGTTCATGTTCCTGATGAAGGTGAATGAGTTAAACGATAGCTTAGGAGGGACGACGCAGGTTTATGTAGCAAGCAAGGGAATTGATTCTAGAACGATTATCAACCCTGAGGATATTAAGATTATTGATCTTCCAAATAAATTCGTTGCGGATGATTATATTGAGGTTGGTGAAGCGGAAAAGATAACAAATAAAGTTTCGATTGTTCCGATAGCTGCAGAAACGATTGTTACGGAGAGCATTTTAAAGGACTTTTCAAACGTGGGTGATCCCAATAACCGCAAAGTAGCTCTAATGTGGAGTGAAAAAGTTTCCTTTGATGATGACATAAGCGATCAAGATCGTGTTGATATTGTTGTTTCCCATCAATTTGACGGTACTCCAAAGACGGAAATTTTCATGTCAGATGTTTTGGTTTTTAAAGAGCTTGTGAATGACAAAAAATCAATCGGCCTTCATCTTGAAGTTTCTAAAGCAGATGCAGCGAAGCTCATTCATATGCAAAACTATGCTGATAGCATCAGAATTTTGAAAGCGAATGTCGGCCAGGAACAACCGAAAGCGGGAGCGGCAATAGAAACACCAGAAAAGAAAACCGCTGAGCCAGCTGCCCAACCGGATCCAGCTGCCGAAACAGGTCAGCCTGCCCAGCCACCTGCACAACCGCAAGGGTAGAGTTTAGACAGTTTGTTATTTTAATGCAAGGATATTCACAAGAATTTGCGAGACTCCTGCGGCATCAGCAAGCCAGGCGAGACCCCACAGTGAGGAACGAGCGAGGAGGCTCGCGGATTGCCCGCGGAAAGCGAGTGAATTCTTGTGAATATCAACCCAAAAGTTTCAAAGAGTGATAGTGGTCGGAGGTAGTTACATGAGTTCGGGAAGCAATATTCTACTTGTTAGTGACGATAACCTAATAACGGAGCAAATTTCAAAGACGGGATTGCCAATGTATCCTGATTTACAGCAGGCAACACCCTCTGATGTTCGCATAGAAATTGATCGGATTGCACCAGATATTGTATTGCTCGTAAATCCAGACGATGAATCGGGGATTGAGCTAATCCAATATATTCACAGCGAAAATCCAAACATCATCATTGTTTTCATTCTTAAGCAACAGGACTTCCTGTTGTTGCGTGATGCCTCAAGAGCTGGAGCGACAGACTTTTTCATTCTTCCTGATGAACTAAGCCAGTTTAGTGACCGAATGGAAAGAATTTTATTGATTGCAAAGGAGCAAAAAAATAATGGCGGGTTACAGAGTATTACCTCAGGCTCAGGCTTAAGAAGGGGACGCGGGCAAATTCTTTCTTTTTACAGTGGAAAAGGGGGCAGCGGTACGACCCTTTTAGCCAGTACATTTGCGCAAACATTGAAGCTTGAATCAACAGCCCAGGTAATCTTGATCGATATGAATTTGCAATTCGGTGGCGTAGACACCTATTTAGGGCTAGAAAGCAATCGGTCCCTTGCTGCTTTAAAACCGGTTATCAATGAATTAAATGAAAACCATATTCGCAATGTCAGTGATAAAGAGCCCTATTCAAAGATGGAAATTTTATTAAGCCCTAGAGATGCGGAAATAGCAGAAGGCTTAAACGAAGATTTTTTTACAAAATTACTTCGTGCCTGCCGTAGAAGCTATGATTTTGTCATTATCGATTTACCAACAAATATGACAGCAAATACGTATGTCGCTTTAGAGGAAGCGGATATGATCTATTATGTTTTGAATCTTGATACGCCATCACTCCATGTCTTAAAACATGCCGAAGACCTGTTCAAACGACTGGGAATGGATACGGAAGAACGTCTCGAAATCGTCGTCAATCAAAAAGGAAGGGATAACGAACTTACCCCTCAAGATGTGAAAAATTTACTGTCTGCACCAGTTTGTGCGGAAGTGAGAAGAGATATAAAAGGGATTCAGACCCTAATCAATAAAGGAGAACCGTTAAGAAAGGCAACGAAGGAAAAAAAGCTGACCCCTGTTGCGAAGGATGTGCGGAAGTGGGTCTTATCGATCCTTAAGTAGGGTTATAGATTCTAAGTCAGGAAGGAGGGCAAAGGATGTCATTATTTAATCGTACGGGATTAAAACAGCAGGACAGAAATCAGATACAAGTAAGCTATTCTACGTACGGAAGTCCCTACATTGAGGAACTTATTGAACATTATAAGTCAAGATTGCTAAAAGAAACTGATCTTGAGCAACTTACGAGCTTAAGCCAAGGCGAAAAACGATTAGCGATTGAGCGCTTAATAAGTCAGTTCATGACAGAGGAAAAAGTGATTATATCCAAAAGTGATAAGGAGAATTTGCTTACACGGTTAATCGATGAATCCGTTGGTTTTGGCCCTCTTGAGCCTCTCTTAAGTGATGATGAAATAACAGAGATTCTGATAAATGGGCATAAAGAGGTTTATATCGAGAAGAGAGGTCAATTACAGCTAACGAATCTGCAGTTCCGTGATGAGGAGCATGTTAGACATATTATTGACCGAGTTGTCGCCCCTTTGGGAAGACGTATAGATGAAAGCTCTCCGATGGTCGATGCCCGTTTGCGTGACGGAAGCCGTGTGAATGCCGTCATTCCTCCTGTGAGCTTGAATGGCACATTAATTTCGATCAGAAAATTTCGGGCAGATCCATTTAAAATGAGTGACTTGATCGACTTTGGTTCCTTGAATGATGCGATGGCTCAATTTATTCAAGCCGCGGTTTTCTCGAAAATGAGTGTCCTCATATCAGGAGGTACAGGTAGCGGTAAGACAACACTTCTTAACGCACTTGCCAGATTCATTCCAAATGGAGAACGGGTGATTACGATTGAAGACTCAGCGGAATTAAGATTAGACCGCCCCAATGTAGTTGGTATGGAAGCACGACCTCCAAACGTGGAGGGAAAAGGAGAAATCACCATTCGTCAATTAGTGCGAAATGCTCTTAGGATGAGACCAGACCGGATTATTGTCGGTGAGGTACGGGGAGCAGAAGCGTTTGACATG
>JAENZK010000327.1 GCA_016841285.1 Guptibacillus hwajinpoensis
TTCTACAAACATGTCTCCCCGCTGTTCAAATGTTTTGAACTGATCCCAGCTGGCACATGCAGGTGATAATAATAGGACATCACCTTCACTAGACATGTCATAGGCTGCTATTACTGCCTTTTCAACATTATCGACACGTTTTAAAAGATTAATCCCCGCTGTCCTAGCCGCATCCAAAATTTTATCAGCCGTTTGCCCAAAAGCGATTACGCCCTTCACTTTCTTTAAACTTGGAATCAATTCATCGAAACTATTTCCACGGTCCAAACCGCCTGCAAGCAATATGATTGGTTCAGAGAACGCAGAGATAGCTGTTTGGGTTGCTAATATATTCGTCGCTTTAGAATCATTAAAAAATTTCCGCCCATTTATCGTTTCAATATATTGCAAACGATGCTTTACACCTGTAAAAGTTTGCAAAACCTTCCTAATCGCCTCATTTGAAACACCATAAAGTTTAACTGCGGCAATCGTGGCTAAAATATTTTCTAAATTATGTCTTCCAGGTAATACAATATCGGCAATATTGATAATGGGCTCGTTATTAAATATGATTTGATCATTTTTAATATAAGCACCCGTTTTCATTTCCGTTGTCAGAGAAAAAGGTACAATTGTTGCTTTTGATTGGCTTACCAACTCCATTACAAACGGATCATCACCATTCACAACGGCATAATCCTGTTCGGTTTGGTTTTTAAAAATGTTTGCCTTAGCTTTTCCATATTCGGCTTTTGTACCATGATAGTCCAAATGCGCATTAAAGATGTTTAATAAAACCGAAATTTTAGGTTTGAAGTTGCTCGTACCCATCAACTGAAAAGATGAAAGCTCCATCACAAGCACATCGTCCTTCGTTGTTTTTGTTGCAACTTCACAAGCAACAGTTCCGATATTCCCAGAAATCAGCGGGCTTTTTCGATCTTCCTTTAAAATTTCATGGATTAATGTCGTTGTCGTTGTCTTTCCATTTGAACCGGTTATTCCAATAATTTCTGCTTCGGAAATAGTATAGGCAATTTCAACTTCGGTAATAATCGGTATGGCTTTTTCCTGTGCTTTTTGTAGAACTGGATTACTATATGGAATGCCAGGATTCTTTACAACTAAATCAAAATGGCGTTCCAGTAAATCTGGCGGATGCCCGCCCCCGATTACTTCAATATTTAAAGCATAAAGTTCTTTTATTTCAGGGCTTTCATCTATCGGCTTTTGATCATTCACTAATACATTCGCACCCAGTTGTTTTAAAATTCTCGCAGCTGCAAAGCCGCTTTTAGCTAAACCTAATACTAATATACTTTTATCTTTATACTCTGTTGTCGTTTTCAATTAAATCCACACCTCTAAATAAATTCCGATGCATGCAAACAAAAGCCCGATAAACCAAAAAGTTGTCACAACTCGCCATTCGGACCAACCAACCAGCTCGTAATGGTGATGTAAAGGGCTCATTTTGAATACCCGTTTTCCTGTTGTTTTAAAGGATATTACTTGTATAATAACCGATAATGTTTCAATTACAAAAACACCACCAATAATGACTAACAACACTTCCAGTTTTAGAAGGATGGCAACCGCAGCAATCGCCCCTCCAAGAGCTAAGGATCCGGTATCTCCCATAAATACCTTGGCCGGATGAGCATTAAATACTAAAAACCCTAATACGGACCCAACAACCGCAACTGAAAAAATGGCAACCTCGTATTGGGATGCATTCCAAGCTAAAATTGCAAATGCACCGAAGGAAATAGCAGCTGTTCCTGCTAATAATCCATCAAGACCGTCTGTTAAATTTACCGCATTAGATGCACCTACTAGCATAAATATAAGCAGAATAATATAAGTCCATCCAATATCTAGCGAAAATTCTGTTCCAGGAATCTTAATATATGTAGAAAACCCCATTTTGTTTAAAAAATAAAAGAAAATAATAGCAACCACCAGCTGTCCCACCAGCTTTTGCCTGGAGGTTAATCCAAGATTTCTTTTCATCACAACTTTAATAAAATCATCTAGAAAACCAATAATCCCATATCCTATCGTTACAAATAGAAGCAAGTAAGTCTCCATTGTAGGAGTTGAAAACTTTCCTGTCATCACTAAAGTTGTAACAATAATTGAAACTAAAATCATCATACCGCCCATAGTCGGTGTTCCCGATTTTTTTTGATGAGATTTTGGCCCTTCTTCACGAATACTTTGCCCGAATTTCAAGCGACGTAAAAATGGTATCATAATTGGTGATAATAGAGCAGCAATTAGAAAAGCCATTATAATCGTCATCAACATACTTCGTTCAAGCATCCCAAAGCCCCCTTTCTTCTGCAAAAAATTCTATATAGGGTGCCAGACACCCATCAAAATGGCCCGGCACCTATTGTTGTTTTAATTCGTTAACTAAGGATTCAAGCTTTGCTCCTCTAGACGCTTTAAATAACAAGACAACTTCCGGAGACAAAATTTCTGTAATAAAAGGCAATGCTTCCTCTTTTCTCAGGAAACTATAAACATGAACAGGAATTCCACGTCCTCTTATTTCATCCACAATCCATTTCCCTTTTTCACCAATCGCGATTACATCAGTAATCGGCTCATTAATAACATCGGCAACACTGCGATGAAGCTCTTCTTCGTTTGGACCAAGTTCGTACATATCTCCTAGTACGAGGACTTTCCGCTCATATTGTTGATAATCCTTAATCGTTTCAATAGCTGCCTTCATTGAGGTCGGACTAGAATTATAAGCATCATTAATAATCAAGGCTTCATTTTTCCCAATCATGCGCTCAAGCCGCATTCCGGTTAACTCTATATTTGCTAGACCTTCCTTAATTTCTTCCATCGGCACAGCTAATTCCAAGGCAAGGGCAATCGCATAGCTGGCATTCTTCACATTATGCCTTCCAAGAAGGGAAAGTTCAAACTGATTCCCATTAACCGTAAAGTAATGATGATCATTTTCGAATTTCACATTACTAATTAGAAGATCATTATCGGAATTAAATCCTGCTCGGAGGACAGAAAAGTCTTTTTCAATGGATGAAAGTAACGGCTCATCTCCATCTACAAAGATCTTACCGTTCGTCTTCAGCCCATCGATAATCTCAAGCTTTGCCTTCGCGATACCGGCACGACTACCTAAAAACTCAATATGCGATTCTCCAATATTTGTAATTATGGCATAATCAGGATTAGAAAGTTCACTTAGTAATGAAATTTCCCCAAAATTACTCATACCCATTTCTAAAATGATGACTTCTGTATTTTCAGCCATCGATAGAATCGTTAACGGCAAACCGATATGATTATTGAAATTCCCTTGTGTCTTATGAGTTTTAAATTTCTTTTGCAAAACAGAAAAAACTAAATCCTTTGTTGTTGTTTTTCCATTAGATCCAGTTATTCCAATAACAATCGGATTTATTTTATGCAAATAAAATTTAGAAAGTCTCTGCAACCCTTCGACTGTGTCTTTTACAAAAAATAACGGGAAATCATTAGGAATAAAGGTTGGGACTTCTTTATTTTCCTGCCAAAAACTCGCAATCGCCCCATTATTGATGGCATCTTTAATAAAGTTATGACCATCAAATTGATCCCCAATAATTGGAACAAACATCCCTTTACTCACTTTTTTTCGACTATCAGTTGTAATTTCTTGAATGAAAATATTTGCATCTTTAGTTCCAACATTCGATGGAAAATTTTTAGAAATCTCACTTAAAGAGAGTTTCATTTTCCTCTCCCCTTTATCGCCTCTCGTGCAACTTTGCGGTCATCAAAATCAAGAACCTGTTTTCCGATAATCTGGTAGGTTTCATGTCCTTTTCCGGCTATTAAAATAATATCATCCTTCAAAGCGTGACCAACTGCATAATAAATCGCATCTTTCCGATCTACAAAAACCTTATATTGCTCACCTTGAACACCTGCCTCCATATCCTTTAGTATTTGGACTGGATCTTCTGTTCTTGGATTATCAGAAGTAAAAATAGCTTCATCACTATTTTTCACAGCAATTTGCGCCATGATTGGACGTTTCGTTTTATCACGGTCCCCACCACAGCCAACGATTGTATACACTTTTCCTTTAGCAAACTGTTTGACTGTTGTTAAGGCGTTTTCTAGACTGTCTGGTGTATGGGAATAATCGACAATCACAGTATACTCTTGATTTTCATTAACTAGTTCAAAACGACCGGCAACACCCTGCATATTTTGGACCGTATCAATGATGATTTGCAGTGGAACTTTCGCTGCAATGGCAGTACTTACAGCGGCTAAAACATTATAAACACTAAATTTCCCGACAAGTCTCATAGAAATTTGCGCTTCCCCTATAGGTGTTGTTAAGGTAAACGTTGTACCTTGCCCGCTCATAGTAATATTCGTAGCTCTTACATCACTTTCAGAATCAATTCCATATGTTAAGATTTTGCCTCCGGCCGTTAGCTTCTTGTACAGCTCTGAAACCGGGTCGTCATTGTTTAAAATGGCAAACTTAGGCTTCTCATAATTAATAGAGCTGCCAAGCTGGGCAAATAAAATCCCCTTAGCACGAGCATACTCTTCCATTGTTTTATGATAATCTAAATGATCTTGAGTTAAATTGGTGAAAACAGCAATATCATAATCACAGCCTCGAACACGACCCATGTCAAGAGCATGGGATGAAACCTCCATTGTTGCTGTTGTAACCTGATGTTCAACCATTTCCGCAAATGTTTTTTGTAATACTAACGATTCAGGTGTAGTATTTTTGACATCAATAGTTTGATCGCCAATTTTGATATACATCGTTCCGATTAGACCGGTCACTTCTTTATTAGCTTTAAAAATTTCATCAATAATATGGGTCGTTGTTGTCTTCCCATTCGTACCCGTCACACCAATTAAACGTAGTTTTTTAGTGGGCTGATTATAGAAATAATCGGCTAACTGCGCCAATGCCCTTTTTGTATCACCTACAACAATATAAGGGACCTTTAGATCGGTC
>JAENZK010000328.1 GCA_016841285.1 Guptibacillus hwajinpoensis
TTCAACTTTATTTGCACGCTTGACATTTTGTTTAGTTTTCAAAGATCATTTCGTTTATCTCTAAACTTCCATTTCGTCGTTATCTATCAGCGACTTTATTATCTTAACATTCCTATTCGTAGAAGTCAACAACTTTTTCGAGAAGTTTTTTTCTGTAAATTGAAGTTTGTTATGATTTTTGTTTTACTTTGTCGAATCTGACAGCAATAAATAATATATCAGGATTCAATACTAACGTCAACATCTTTTGAAATTTTTTTTAAACAAAAAAGCTGTCTCAATTCGTTGCCTAAAAACAACAAATTGATCAGCCCCAAATTTCACATAATTAGATTAAAAATCCGTATCAATTTCATCAATTGGCCAATATCTTAAATTCACTTTCCCAACTACTTGCTCAATTGGAACGAATCCAAAATATCTGCTATCATAGCTATTCTTTCTATTATCTCCTAGAACAAAAATATGGTCTTTAGGAACGACCTCATTCTCACCGTTGCTTATTCCTTTTAGAGTGAAATCACTTGTGAGCTTTTCACCTTTAGTACCAATTTTATATTTATCTAGGTATGGTTCCTCTACAGCTTTATTATTAATATATAAAACATCATTTTTATACTCTACCTTATCACCGGGCAGTCCAATAAGTCTTTTCACATAATCGTCCTCAGGCTTTGCGTGAAACACAACAACATCAAATCGGTTTAAGTCATCAATCTCATCGACTACTTTATTAATGATTAACAAATTCCCATTTTCAAGTGTCGGCATCATTGATTCCCCGTCAACAATATAGCTTGAAAAGAAAAACGTTCGAAAAAAAACCGCTAAAACAATTGCAACCCCAATTGTTCTAAGCCATTCCAACCCCTCTGTTTCCTTTCCCTTCATACTTTCCATTCCCCCATGTCCCTATATCTTAATTTATGGTTTTCTACCACCATCTAATTGTATCCTTTTCTCTATCTGTTTACCGACATACCATAACAAGAACATTAATAATAAAACAAATATTGTTTTAAATGGTTGGTATATTAAAGATTTTAAATCATAACCGATAAAAGAGATTGTAAAAATCATAACCAATTTTCCGAGCAAAACCGCCAAAACGAACTGCTGTGTACTCACTCTTGATAAACCAGCAACCACGTTAATTAAAGATGATGGTGAGAAAGGGAAGCAGAGCATTAAGAAGATAAAACCAAAACCATGGCGTTCAACCCAGTTCATTAATTTTTTTACCTTTTGATGTTTCGTTAAAAAATTAAAAAACCTTTGCCTACCCAGCCGTCGAATGACAAAAAATACAATAAGTGCACCAAGTGTTGCTCCAATCCACGAAAAAATAAATCCTTTCCATAATCCAAAGGCGGCTGCATTGGCCATCACAAATAGAACTAACGGAAATATCGGGAGAATCGCTTCAATCATCGGAAGCAGGATACCAGGTATAGGCCCTAAATCAGCATATTCATCAAGTAACGTCAATATATTTTCCATCGTAAAAAATTCTTTTAAAGACTCAAAGTCCATTAATGTTATCCCTCTCAAACAATTAATCAAATGCGTCTTGGCCTTTGAATAAAGTTAATAATGTTTATTCTATCCCCTAGGAAAAAGTTTACTACACAGGGTTTATTTTTCCCAGAAAGAAGTGAGGGACTTCCAAAATATAATTTTATTCCTCTTAGAAGTTTTCTTTTCTGGGAGGTTGTGGTTTTCGGGTATTATAAGAAATTCTTTTTGAAAGAAGGAATCTGTATTGGGCTGTTCGATTTAATTGGTTCTCGAATGATCCTTTAGAAACATCTAAAATAATCGATTTATTGTTGGTAAATGTAACAATTGTTTTTTCAGGACCAGCGGATTGGTAATCTAAAATGTACGTGTGTGACAGCCAAGCGCAGGTATCTTTATAAGGAGATATTGTAGGAAACATGTAGATTTCATTCGTTGGGTCAACTGCAATAGGTACTTTATATGTAATACCAGTAAGCTCACGAGCTCCCTCCTGTCGACCCTTTAGACTGCTGCCAAAATACTTGCAACTCCTATCCATGACCATAGACGGCTTCATTTTCACCAAAAATTCATCCTCAACTTCTATGACCCGGGTGTATACCGGCATTTCTTTACTAATCTTTTCACCGACAATTGCCATTGTGTATGGATTTACTTCAAAATCTGAAATCACTAATACCTTTTTGCTTCTTCTCATAAGGCCACCTCTTTAGATAGAAATTTTATTTTTCTAAAAAATCCATAATAACCGTGATGACAATGTTTGACAAATTATGTGCTATTTTCTATATTATCACAAAGGCTAGAGTTTTTATATGATATTTTTAAATTTTCAAAAAATTTTTAAATAAAAAAGGCAGCCAGGCGCTACCCTTTATAAATTGTTATATTGTTGTTTAATTTCTTCTTCAGCGATATACTCATTTGCTTGTTCAATTATCCGATGCTCATTGACGGATTCACCTGAAATATAATCTTTTCCTGAGGGGGTGGTTATATCTGTATCAACTCCAACACTGATTCCTGGCGTTAAGATCGTATCAGAAGTAACTTCAGGCTCAACTGACATATTACGCTTTTTATTAGAATTATTTTTCATACTAACACCTCCGTTATTATTGTGTTCAAAAAGATTAAAATTGATAAATAAAATAAAATAAAAGGAGTGGAATTGATGTGGAAATGGGGAAAAGATAAAAAACCTCAAGAAAGTTATTATTCGACCTATAATTTTGACATTGAAGCTATCAAAAAGGCTGTCCGTGAATTTGCTGATCAAGCCCCTAAAGGTGTAACAACAAGGACCTTAGTAAAGGATGATCATTCCATTGACTTCAATTTATTAAAACCATACCTTAAAGGAATTCCTGACCGAAACTTTTACATGTCAAAGGAAACGTATGAAATCTTTGAAGAAAAAGATAAAACTATTCCTTATTACTTAGATATAATTCAATTTGCGGTGGATCAATATGTAAACATGTATAAAAAAATTCCAATAACACAAGGTGACCCATACAGAAAGGTTAGTTATTTGTTATTAGAGAAAAGTAATTTAATACATGAAAGACCTGCTATTGATTTATATATTACTAATGATGAATATTTGATTACACATAAAAAGCCTAAATAACAGGCTTTTTATTTTCTGCTTTATAAATTTAATTTTCTGAAAAGTTAGAAAAAGCTCTTGAAAAAATACCTCTACACTACTATAATAATAAAAAGAGCATCAGGGGTGAGAATATGATGGAAAACAGAAAGTCATACGCTGATCATAAGAAAAGTAATGGTGTAGAGTTGTCTAGTACTGAAAGTAACTATGTCCTCGATGTTTATATCCAAATGATTATTGACGAAGCCCTATTTAATTACCAAAAAGATTTATTACAAAAACAAATCGACGATGCTTTAGACTCAAAAGATCAAATTCAGTTTTATCTATTAACAGAGCAGTATAAAAAATTACACTCTTTTCAAACGTAAAAGGGAGCTATATGCTCCCTTTTCGTTTTTCAAATAAAAGAAAAAGCTGTACCAATCCTGTTTAAATACAGGTGATACAGCATCCATATATCTATGTTCAGGAGAATGAACGTTAACAATCAAATCAAATATTACTTAATAAATTGAGCCTCTTCAGTTGAACCTTTCATAGCAGTTGTAGAAGATTGACCGCCAGAAACGATTTGTGAAACTTCATCGAAATAACCTGTACCTACTTCACGTTGGTGTTTAGTAGCTGTATAACCTTGTGCTTCTGCAGCAAATTCAGCTTGTTGTAATTCAGAATATGCACCCATACCGCGTGTTTTGTAGCCTTGTGCTAATTGGAACATGCTATGGTTTAGTGCATGGAAACCTGCTAATGTTACGAATTGGAATTTATATCCCATTTTAGCGATTTCTCTTTGGAAGTTTTCGATTGTTTCATCGTCAAGTTTTGCTTTCCAGTTAAATGATGGTGAGCAGTTATAGGCAAGCATTTTGCCAGGGAATTTAGCATGAATAGCATCAGCAAATTGCTTAGCTTGCTCAAGATCTGGTGTAGATGTTTCACACCAAATTAAATCAGCATATGGTGCATAAGCTAATCCACGAGAAATAGCCTGTTCAATACCGGATCTTGTACGGTAGAAGCCTTCTGGTGTTCTTTCACCTGTTAAGAATGGCTTATCATTATCGTCGATATCGCTAGTAATCATATCTGCAGCATCAGCATCAGTACGAGCTACTAATACAGTTGGTGTACCCATAACGTCAGCAGCTAGACGAGCAGCAACTAAGTTTCTAACAGCTGTTTGAGTAGGCAATAATACTTTACCTCCTAAGTGACCACATTTTTTCTCTGACGATAATTGGTCTTCGAAATGAACACCTGATGCACCAGCTTCGATCATACCTTTCATTAATTCGAAACAGTTAAGTGCTCCACCAAATCCAGCTTCAGCGTCAGCAACGATTGGAGCGAACCAATAAGTATCGTCTTTACCTTCTGTTGCTTGGATTTGATCCGCACGTTGTAATGCTTGATTAATTCGCTTAACTACTGAAGGAACAGAGTTTGCAGGATATAAGCTTTGGTCTGGATACATATGACCTGAAAGGTTTGCATCTGCTGCTACCTGCCATCCACTTAGGTAGATTGCTTTAAGACCAGCTTTTACCTGTTGTACAGCTTGGTTTCCAGTCAATGCACCAAGTGCATTGATGAAATCTTCTTCATTTAATAATTTCCATAGTCTCTCAGAACCAACTTTTGCTAATGTATATTCAATGTCGATTGAACCGCGAAGACGAATTACATCCTCTGCAGAATAAGGTCTTTCGATACCTTTCCAACGACTATCCATTTTCCAGCTTTCTTCTAACTTTGCAATTCTTTCTTGATTTGTCATCCCCATTTTCCCCTCTCTGATAAT
>JAENZK010000329.1 GCA_016841285.1 Guptibacillus hwajinpoensis
CTTTTTCATTAAGAGACCCCCCTCTCCTTTCATGTTTATGAACAAAAGGCTATTTTAAGTACAAAAAAAGAGGGTAAGCACTTATGCTTAGCCTCTTTTTAAATAAGAATATGAATGTTTTTTTCTTGCTCTTGGTGGTCCAAGAATTTCTCCCCAAATCACACCTTCAACAACCTTCTTCTTGGTTATTTTTTTCATATTGATAGTTTGGTGTCCGATTTCTTTTGAAACAATAGTATCTTTATTAACATGTTCGAAGCGTGGTTTCGTTTTCTCGTCATGAACCACTTTTGTTTCTTTAACTTCCATAATAGGTTCGATATCCAGCTTCCTTGTTTCCGCCTGATATACTGTTGGTTGTTGCTTTTGAGTTTGTTCCTCTAAATGTTTTGTTATTTCGCCAAATAAATCGTCCAGCTGTGGTATAAAAGGTTTAACCTTTTTATCCTTTACCGGTTGATACCGTTTTTGATCCTCGGCTTGAATTGGAGTCTGAGTCTGTTTTCGGTTTTGATTTTGGCGGTTATTATTTTGGTTTTCATTGGCCCTTTTCAAAAAGCTGATAACCCCACCAATAATCACGATTATGAACGCGAGATTTCCAAATATGAGATCAAAAAGCGCCTCCATTATTTCATTCCTTCTTCGCCATCATCAGATATTTTCCCAATTGAATTTCTCATATCGGTATCAGCATCAATATTTCTAATGTTCATATAATCCATAACACCGATATTTCCTGATCGAAGTGCCTCAGCCATGGCCAGTGGTACTTGTGCTTCTGCTTCAACAACCTTCGCTTTCATTTCCTCAACTTTCGCCCTCATCTCTTGTTCTTGGGCTACAGCCATCGCACGGCGTTCTTCAGCCTTAGCCTGAGCGATCTTTTTATCCGCTTCTGCCTGGTCCGTTTGTAATCCGGCACCAATGTTTTTACCGATATCAATATCTGCAATATCAATTGATAAAATTTCGAAAGCTGTTCCGGCATCAAGCCCTTTTGTAAGAACAGTTTGTGAAATCATATCAGGATTTTCTAATACTTTCTTATGATCTACTTGTGAACCAATTGTACTAACAATACCTTCACCAACGCGGGCAATAACAGTTTCCTCACCAGCTCCTCCGACTAAACGATCGATATTGGCTCGGACTGTAATTCTCGCCTTCGCTTTAACCTCAATACCATCCATGGCTACACCTGATATAAATGGTGTTTCGATAACCTTTGGATTAACACTCATTTGCACAGCTTCTAATACATCACGGCCGGCAAGATCAATCGCTGCTCCTCTTTCAAAGGTAAGTGCTATGTTCGCACGGTGTGCCGCAATTAATGCATTTACAACCCGGTCAACATTACCACCAGCTAAGTAATGACTTTCCAATTGATTTGTATTTAAATTCAGACCCGCTTTTACTGCTTTAATCAATGGATTAATAACACGGCTTGGAATAACCCGACGTAACCTCATTCCAATTAGCGTAAAGATGCTTACTCTTACACCTGAAGCTAACGCAGAAATCCAAAGCATAACCGGCACAAAGGTAAATAATACTGATAAAGCGATAATAATTAATCCAATGATTAACAATAAAAAGATGGTACCTTGCGTAATCATGTCCTATTCCTCCAATTCCTTCTCAATTGCTCTAACAACAATTCTAGAGCCTTCTACTTTAATTATTTTAACTTTTTTATTACTGCTAATGAATCCACCCTCTGTTACAACGTCAATTCGTTCATCGTTAAAAACAGCTGTACCTGCAGGGCGTAAAGGAGTAACAGTGGTTCCCTCAAGACCAATCAAATCTGAGCGGTTTACGTTGGATACATAACCCTTTTCACTGCTTGTTGAGTCAAACAAAATAATCCGCCTGAAGATTCCATTCTCGTAGCCAAAACGCCTAAATAAAAGGACAGAGGCAATTATGGTAACAAGAATTGCAATTAATATTGAAAAAATCATTTGCCCAATATTCTCTGCTGCGAGCAGCAAGCTTGTTATTATTGAAAGTACACCTAAGAGCCCCATTATTCCCCCAGGCACAAAAAACTCAAGCACAATAAGTACAATACCAATGATTACCAATATTATCGATTCCATACCAGCTAACCCCGCTATCATATGGCCATAAAAAAATAATAATAATGATGATAAACCCATTATTCCCGGAATACCAAACCCCGGACTATAAAGTTCTATTACTAAGCCCAAGCTTCCGATCGATAACAAAATAGGAACAACGACAGGATGCGTAATAAACCGCGCAAGCTTATCTGCAAAGCTTTCCTCCTTTTGCATAATGGTTGCCCCGGAAAGGCCTAAATAATCCAATAATTCTGCTCTCGTACTTGCAATTTTGTCGGCATATCCCACTTCTATTGCCTGTTCTGCAGTTAAAGTTAACAGATGCCCTTTTCCAGCCCCATATTGAGGTAAATCAATGCTTTCATCAGCCATTGCGAGCGCATATATCGGATCGCGATTATTTAGCTCTGCTGATGCTTTCATTTCTGCAAACCACATTGATTCAGCTTTTTTCCCGGCCGTATTGCCTGCTTGGTCAATAATCGCAGCCGAACCCATCGTTGAATGAGGAACCATTACGATTTTATCAGCATTCAAAGCCAAGTAGGCTCCTGCAGACAAAGCGCTTTTATTAATAAACGCTGTTGTAGGGATATCAGTCTTTCGCAAACTCTTGGCGATATCCAGCGCGGCATCCACGGCCCCTCCAGGAGTATTCATCTCAAACACAATATTACTTGCACCGATTTTCTCCGCTTCTTGAATACCCCGTTCGATGAATACACCAAGTCCCTGTTCAACTGTTTTTTCTACAGGTACAAAATAAACAATCTTTTCTGATTTTGCTTGTACAGGAAATACTTGTGGTATAAGAAAGAATAAAGTAAATAAAACTGAAGAAATGATTATAGCTTTTTGTAAAATGGAATTTGAGCTCACAATATACCTCCCTTCTTATAACTAAATTTCACATTATGTAATACGGTTTAGTTCTTAGAAAGGTTTCAGTTCAAGTATATAAAAATTTAAAGGGGCTGTTCCAAAAACTTATCAACGACCACATACCAAATTTAATTGGTATTTCACCCGTGGTTGTCAGATAAAATTTTGATACAGCCCCTTATTTGAAAGTATTATGACAAATGTTTAAGGACGAGGCGATTTACTATAGAACCATCAGCTTTGCCTTTCACCTTTGGCATGATCGCCCCCATAACCTTGCCCATTTCAGCTTTTGAGGAAGCATTTGTTTCAGCAATCGTTGCTTTTACGATTTCCTCCAACTCTTCTTCCGATAACTGTTCAGGCATATAAATCATTAATATTTCAATTTCAACTTTAAGTTTATCAGCTAAGTCGCTGCGACCAGCATTTTCGAACTCAAGGAGGGAGTCTTTACGCTGTTTTAATTCGCGGTTTAAAACAGTAAGCTCTTCTTCATCAGATAAGTCATGACCAAGCTTAATAGCTTCGTTCTGAAGAGCAGCTTTTACCATACGGATAACAGATAATTTTTCTTTATCTTTATCTCTCATCGCTTGCTTCATATCGTCAGTAAGACGCTCAAGAAGACTCATAAATAACACCCTCTCTTAAAACTTACGCTTTCTTGCAGCCTCTGATTTTTTCTTACGTCTTACACTAGGTTTCTCATAAAATTCACGCTTCCTAGCTTCAGAAAGTGTTCCATTTTTAGAAACGGATCTTTTGAATCGACGAAGAGCATCCTCAAGTGATTCATTTTTACGAACGCGAGTCGTTGACATAACTATTTCCCTCCCTCCGAAAAACCAATAACACCAGACATGTTCTTCCAACATTCTATTACATTTTTTAAAGACATGTCTTTTGCCATTATATAATAAGGATGTGCTTTTTTCAACTATTAATATTAAATTCACATGTTTATTACAGTTTTAGGACTGCAAATTTAGACCTTTGTCGAAAAGTAAAAGTCATGACGGGTGGATCCTGTCCATAAAATGTGTGTAGGAAGGTGACTTGGAATGATTAATATTATTACTCAATTTGCAATTTTTATTGCAATTTTTTTATATGGAATGACCGTTATGAGAATTGGACTTTACAATCTTTCTCATAAAAGACTTAAGCAGGTATTGGTAAATATGACTAATACACCATTCAAGGGAATGATTATTGGTACAATCATTACAGCAATTTTACAGAGCAGCTCTGCTGTAATGGTTATTACGATCGGTTTTATCGCTGCTGGATTGTTAACATTTAAGCATTCCATTGGAATTATTCTCGGGACAAATATCGGAACAACGATTACAACTGAATTTATCACAATTGATCTAATATACCATTCCATTATACCTTTATTACTAATAGGGGCCTTTTTATTATTTACAAAGAGGCTACTATCTTTTAATATTGGAGCAATATTATTTGGGCTCGGCTGCCTTTTCGTCGCTATGAATGGGTTTGAAACTCTAGCAAGGCCTCTTTCAACAATACCGGTCATTCATTCATCGATTGAGTTATCTAATGAAAATAATTTAATAGGTGTTGGATTAGGTACATTATTGACCGCCGTTATTCAATCTAGTTCAGCTACAACAGGAATTATCATGGGATTTATGAGTGAAAATCTGGTAACGCTATCCTCAGGAATTGCTATCGTTCTCGGCGCTAACATTGGTACATGCGTTACAGCCTTTATTGCAAGTATAGGTGCGAATTTAGAGTCCAAGTTAGCTGCATATGCCCATATTTGGTTAAACATCTTTGGCGTTATTTTATTTTTTCCTTTTATAAGATTTCTAGGCGCCGCTGCAGAAACGTTGACTAATCTGCCGGACGTACAGCTTGCCCATGTAAGTGTTATCTTCAATGTTTTGTCTTCGATAATTGCTTTGCCACTAGCAGG
>JAENZK010000330.1 GCA_016841285.1 Guptibacillus hwajinpoensis
ACATGGGTATCACGACGAAGACAAGCATAGTCGGCAAGGGCATTGTAATGCCTACTATGTGGCGATATTTCTCCGCTCAAAGGTGACATTAAGAATCCGTAAATACCCTTTTTAAGATAGAGGGATAATGTTTCTTTGTCATAGAGTGTTATAAAAATACCTGATAATTTCATATGATTTAGTAACTTTTTACTCAAGAATTGAATAATCAACATCATCTAAAGGCACAGGTCTTCGATAGTGAACTAGTGCTCTTTGGATAATTGGGGTAATAGGTTTTTTGTCTGCTGAATATTGAACTGCTTCAATATATCTGTAAAAAGGCATTTTCCGACCTTCATAGCCAAGTTCATGAGGATAATTAATTTCTTCTTGTAAGGCGATCCATACAATTCCCGTATATAATTCTTGGATTTCCAGGTCCCACTGATTACCTGCTGAGTTGTAGGTCTTTCCAATTTCTTTATGAATTTTTTCAAGGCCTTTAATCGTGCTTTTACTAGGAACGTTTATTGCTTGATAATCTTGTAATGATTTTGTATTAAATAATGGATCTATTTCCCCTTCCTGGTAAATATTTCCCAGCATTCTTAGTAAATCATTTTTCAAGAGAGGTTTTTTAAAGATTTTATGGTAAAGGTCCACAATAATATTGACATGTGACAGTGGAACTTTGATATTGTTTTTTTCTATATCGACTCTATAGTCGTAATATGTTTTGTTTCCACGAATTTTCGCCTTGTATCCTGGGTACTGTACAGAATAAAAAGTTTTATTTTCAAGCTTTGCCAAAATTAATGACTTGGATAATTTTTCTCCTTGTTTGATCAATTCTCTGAAATCATTTTTATTGAATTCAGATAGTAAAAACCTTTTCATCTCAGAATATTTCATTAGCATTCCTCTTTTGAAATTTATGCAACTAAATCTTTAGGCAGGAAATACTTAATCGGCTTGTTGTAAATTTTTCCAAATTGGATCAGATCGATAATATCAACACGCCTAGTTCCATTCTCACTTCTAGAAACAAAACTCTGATGCCGTTTCAGCAATTTCGCAGCCTCAGTTTGCGATAAGCCATATTCAAGCCTGGCTTGTCTTAATCTTTCTTGTATGTATTTTTCTATGCCTTTAGTGATTTCCATTACTTCATGCCTTTATGCGAAATCCGCATAACAAAAACCGCCCATTCAATATGGGCGGTTTATTCATCGGAAAGCTTTTGTATCTATTTAGATAATATTTCATCTTCTTTTTCAAATACTTCTTTAATTTTTTCAGGTAATTCAACCGTTGCTTGAAGTCTTTTTCTTGCAATTTCGGTATACTGGTGTTTGTTTTCCACCATTACCCATTTTCTATTAAGTTGTTTAGCAACAACACCCGTAGTCCCGCTACCTGAAAAATTGTCTAAAATTATATCGTTGGGTTTTGAGGCAATCATGATCATACGCGTCATTATGGAGACAGGTTTTTGGGCAGGGTGTTTCCCAAACTTTTTCTCCCTTTTAGGCGCATACGGGATCCGCCACATATTTCTCATTTGTTTACCATTATTTAATGCTTTAGCAATCTCATAATTAAAAGTCCATTTAGTCGCTTTTTCTTCCGTATTATTACAAGCCCAAATGATATCTTCCGTACTTTCTGTGAGCAGCCTGCATGTAATGTTTGGCTGAGCATTGGGCTTGAACCACACAATTGAATTGATAATCCGAAAATCCATTTCTGCTAAAATATGACCGATATCATAGATATTATGGTATGTCCCAAAAATAAAAATGTTACCATTGGTTTTAACAACCCTTGCCACTTCTCTTATCCAGGCTTTTGAAAAATCCAGGTAATCTTTTCGCTCAAAGGTGTCCCAGTCTTCGCTCATTGTAACATGGGAAGAGAACGCCCATCCTAGCCCATTCTCTTTAGACATATTATAAGGTGGGTCAACCATACAGTGATCAATACTGTTGTCTGGCCAATCTCTGACGACATCAAAAAAATCATTTTCATAAATTTTATTTACTTCTAATCCATCTACCATTTTATTTATCCATCCCCAATATTTTTGATAACAATCCACAATTAATCATCTTCAAATTTAATACATAATCAATATAATCAAAGGTCTCTCTCAGCGGTCTCAATGCTGTTTCCCAACCAAGTCCATCAGTGATCCAAATGAATTTTATGTCTTGTGCTTTCAAGTAATCGTAAATTGTCTGATATTCTCCAGCAGTAGCTTTTAATTTTGATCCCCCACCACTGTAATAATTTGTTTCAAATAAATACAAGTTATTATTAGTCAAGACTGCAAAATCAAATCTTCTGCGGTTTTTGTCAACTTGTACTTCATAATTCCACTGGCTTTTTAGCCTTTTTGCTGTTGCCTGCTCCATGTATTTATAATTATTTTTTTCACAAATATTTTTCAATACTTTCCCCACTAATTTTTCCATATCTGTGCCATGGCGATTTTTCCTCGCATTTGTGTCGAGGCCAACTTCGACGCCCATAACATAATCAACAATACTCGCATTAAGATTGTTTTGGAAAAATTCTGATAATCCTGATTTATTGACGAATTTAACAATATCGTCAATTTCTTCATCTGTAAGAGTGCCTTTGGGTTTGAAAAAATATTCTTTTACCAAGTGGGAGTCATCAGGCGATTCTTCTAATATTTTTAATGATTTGTTGCGAACAGCTATTAGAATCGGGAATGTTTTAACAACACTAGGATATTGCTTAAGTAATTGTGATAGTCTTTCACCGATATTGTTTTTTCCAATGAGGAAATTTAACAAATTCAAATCCATCTCAAGGTTTGAAACATGATCATAGATTTTTTCCCAATCAACAAAATAATCAAAACTAGTAATTGTGTCAATCAAAGTCTCATGTAAATAATCGAATACTTCTTCTGAGCTATCGCATTGTAAATAGACATTGAATAACGAATGATATTTCATAAAACTCCCTGTTTATAATTTAGTAATTTAAGATGAGTAATTCGTTTATTGGTCCTCGCTTGGATGCCTTACTGTTGATCATTCTGTTGGCTTTAACCCGTTTGATATTGAAACCCTCAAAAGCATTCTCAAAAAAAGCATCATCGGGATTGATGTTTTTTGGGTCTGAGTTGCTGAGCATTAGTTTAGCGCCAGTTTTGTCCAATGTATTATAAAATTCTGCTAATCGCAGTTGTTCTTCATCATTGAAATCACTTTTTGAATAAGACTTAAATGATGCTGTTTTACTAATGGGGCGATAGGGTGGATCAAAGTAAACAAATGTCTTGTCATCAACATATTTTTCTACAATTGAAAAATCACCTAAAAGAATTTTTGCAGATTTGAATGTGTGGGAGACAGCTAATAAATTTTCCTCATCAAGAATTTTTGGATTCTTATACCGTCCGAATGGAACATTAAATTCGCCTTTAGAGTTCACTCGGAATAAGCCATTAAAACATGTGCGATTCATAAATAATATTTGAGCAGACCGTTTTATCCATTTTTCTTCATAATGAGAATAGTTTACAGTGGGTATTTCGGAATTAAATTCTTCTCTGACTTTATAGAAATATTTTTTTCTATCAGCTTCTTCGAGTGGGTTATATTCTTCCTCAATACTTTTTATTGCTTGTATTAATGCTTCTACGTCTTTTTTTACGACTTTGTAAAGCAATATAAGCTCACGATTAGCATCCGTTAAGATGAACTCTTCAATATCTCGAAATTTCTTGGCGATATAAAAGAATAACGCACCACCCCCGATAAAAGGTTCAATATATCTTTTTATTCCACCTGAGAATATTTCTTTTGGCAAATTCTCATCAATTTGGGGTAATAATTGTGTCTTGCCGCCAGCCCATTTCATTATAGGTGTAGCAGAATTTGTAGGAAAAAATTCAAGTTGTCTCATATTTTTATTTTTGATTTCAAAAGATTTTAAACTTTATAAGCAATAATAAGTTTACCATTATCAATTTCGAATAATGGCAACTTTTCGGTTTCAATTTTGTTAATCTATTTATTTTTTCTTGTAATATGCGGGGTAATATTTATCGCAACAACAATTTCAGTATGGTTTGCTATAAATAATTTTTAAATATCACAATTTAGATATTCTCAAGCCGTTCCTTCGTTGACACCTTCATCAGGTTAAGGTGCTAACGCCCCTTTGGAGGGAATGAAGGCCAAACGCCGTGTTTCACGTTTTCCTGGCCAATTTAGACCGAAGTACTCTTGATTGGGATCTTCCAAATATTCTCCCAGATCTTCTTGTAAAGTCTCCCAATTGATATTACCATCTGCAAAGACTTCGTAGACAACCACCTTAAATTCTTTCAGGCGGTCTTCTGTAAGGGTGAAAAAAGGACGAAGTTTTACAATAGGCATAGGGATTCTCTAATCAATGGATTAATGCAAATGACACATCATGAATTGTCATTTTTAAGAGTTAATATTCCTTTTTGGATTTTTTTGATAACCAGATCATCTCCAACAATCGAAGAGTCCTGCCATGGGGTATACCAAACAGGAAAACCATAGTCTGTTTCTCGTAAGTGTTTTTTCAATACTACTTTTACGATGGATGAGCAAAAAATTTCAACTATCTGGCCGTAAAAGAGTCTTTCAACATTATTGCCAGTTTCATAGTGACCAACTACTTGAAAAACAAAGGGGATTTTCTTTAAAATATCATAATCTAAATCTTGGAACAATCCATCATCAATTAAATCTTGAGTCGCAAAAGAAGTAAATTCAAGGTGAACAGTTACCCGTTCATTATCTTTTGGCTCAATAGTAAGTGGTAATTCTGAAAAGCGTTTATAGTCAGGTGGTGCAATTGAACTAACATCGATCACATATGGAACTCTTTCTGGGTTTTCAAATAATCTCTTTATCTT
>JAENZK010000331.1 GCA_016841285.1 Guptibacillus hwajinpoensis
CATGCATATACTAAAAAGCTGTTAAATTTTTATAAAGAAGAGAAATCACTTTGGGAACTTGATTTAAGCTGGGATGGATTTCAGTGGATTGACCCGGATAATAAAGATCAAAGTATTTTATCTTTTATTAGAAAATCAAAAAATAAAAATGATTTTTTAATTATAGTTTGTAATTTTACTCCTGTTGTCTATCATGACTTCAAGGTTGGTGTACCGTTACATGCCTCGTACGTCGAAGTATTTTCAAGTGATGAAACGGAATTTGGAGGTACAGGCCAATTAAATACCGGGGAGCTAAAAAGTAAAAAAAGAAACTGGCATGGTCAACCGTATTTTCTCTCAATGACAATACCTCCATTTGGTATTTCGATCTTACGGCCGACGAAAAAAATACGCCCAATTTATCAACTAGCTAAAAACAAAGCTAAAAATAAATTTACTTCATTAAGGAAAGGGAGAAGAGTAAATGCGTCGAAATAAATGTATTGCAATGCTTCTTGCCGGAGGTCAAGGAAGTCGCTTAAGTTTACTAACAAGAAATCTTGCAAAACCTGCTGTACCATTTGGCGGTAAATATCGGATCATCGACTTTCCTTTAAGTAACTGTACGAATTCCGACATCTTTACTGTAGGAGTTTTAACACAATATAAGCCACTTGTTTTGAATTCATACATAGGGATAGGCAGTGCTTGGGACTTAGATAGAAGAGATGGTGGAGTAACAGTATTGCCTCCGTATATGGAACAGGATGGGGGACGATGGTACCGTGGAACAGCCAATGCCATCTTTCAAAATATGAATTTTATTGAACATTATGATCCTGAGCATGTGTTAATTCTATCTGGTGACCATATTTATAAAATGGATTATTCTAAAATGCTTGATTACCATATTAAAAGAGGTGCGGATGCAACGATTTCTGTTATTGAAGTACCATGGGATGAAGCAAGTCGTTTTGGAATTATGAATACGAATGAGGATTTAGAAATAACTGAATTTGAAGAGAAGCCAGAACATCCAAAAAGTAATTTAGCTTCAATGGGAATCTATATTTTTAAATGGGCAACATTACGAAACTATTTAGAAATGGATGATCGCAATACAGATTCGAGCCATGACTTTGGTAAAGATGTCATTCCTTTAATGCTAGAGGAAGGGCTCAAGCTTAATGCCTATCCTTTTAAAGGATATTGGAAGGACGTTGGAACAGTGAAGAGCCTTTGGGAAGCTAATATGGATTTATTAGAAGAAAAGCCGGATCTTGATTTGAATGATTATAACTGGAGGATTTATTCAGTCAATCCCAATCAGCCTCCACAATATATCGCACCAACAGCAACTGTCCATCAATCATTAGTTAATGAAGGCTGCATGGTAAATGGAACAGTGGAGCATTCTGTATTATTTCCGGGAGTACATATTGGCGAGGGAACAGTCGTGAAAGATTCTGTCGTTATGCCTGGTGCGAGAATTGGGGCTAACTGTCGGATTGAAAATGCCATTATTGCCAGCGATATGGTGATTGAGGATGGCCGTATAATTTTACCGGAAAAGAAAGGTCAGGTTGTATTAGTAGCAGAAGAGAAAATTAGCTGTTAGAGGTGAAGATACATTGAGTAATGAAATGTTAGGTTTAATTGATGCAACAACAAGCTTTGGCGATCTAAAAGAATTAACGATGATGCGCTCATTAGCAGCAGTACCTTTTGGAGGACGTTATCGACTGATAGATTTCGCTTTGTCAAATATGGTAAACTCAGGAATACAAAGTGTAGCGATTTTTCCGAAATATCATTATCGTTCCTTAATGGACCATCTCGGTTCAGGTAAGGATTGGGATTTAAATAGAAAAAAAGACGGACTCTTTTTCTTCCCGCCACCATTTAACTCACAAAATGACCATTTAGCAACTGTATTACACTATATTCAATATCATAAGGATTATCTATATCGTAGTACACAGGAGTATGCTGTTATAGCTGGAAGTAATACGATTTGCAATATTGATTTTAATGATGTTTTAAACCGTCATCTTGAAACGGGAGCTGACGTTACCAAGGTTAATAAAAATGGAGAGCCGCTTGATATGTATATTCTTAAAAAGACGTTGCTTCTGGATATACTTGATGCGCATCATGATGAATCACGTTACAGCCGTTACGGTCTTTGTGATGTGATTGAAAAATTCCCACAAAAATTAATATGTCACAGGTATGAATATGATGGCTATGCGGTAACCATTAATTCTATAACAGATTATTATCGATATAGTCTTGAGTTACTGCAGCCGGAAATTATGCAGCATTTATTTTCGCCTGATCGTCCAATTTATACAAAGGTTAAGGATGAACCGCCAACACGATACAGCAAAAATGCGATTGTAAAAAATGCTCAAATTGCAAATGGCTGCATCATTCAGGGACATGTTGAAAATAGTATTATTTTTCGTGGTGTAAAAGTTGGGAAAGATGCTGTTATCAAGAACAGCATTATTATGCAAAAGAGCCAAATTGGCGAAGGTGCGATACTTGAAGGGGTCATACTTGATAAAGATGTTACGATTAATGACCGCGTAACCATATCCGGGACTGCGGATGCACCTGTTGTTATTCAAAAGGGTAGTGTACAAGGAGCGCTGATGAATTCGTGAATATATTATTTGTAGTTTCTGAATGCGTACCATTTATTAAATCTGGGGGCCTTGCCGATGTTGCAGGAGCCCTGCCGAAGGAATTAAAGAAACTTGGCAGTGAAGTGCGGGTTATCATGCCGAAATATGGTACCATTGGGCAGCAATTTAAAGATAATATGGAGAAAATAGTTGAATTAAATGTGCGCTTAAGCTGGCGTAACCAGTATTGTGGCATTGAAAAGCTAGAGTATGAGGGCATCGTTTATTATTTCATAGATAATGAGTATTATTTTAATCGGGATACAATGTATGGTCATTATGATGACGGAGAGAGGTTCTCTTATTTCTGCCGGGCTGTTCTAGAGGCGATCCCATATTTAGATTTCAATCCTGATATATTACATTGCCATGATTGGCATACGGGAATGGTGCCGTTTTTACTAAACGCGCAGTATCGGGACTTAAGCGAATATACTGATATTCGCACAATATTCACAATCCATAATTTGCAATTCCAAGGGATCTTCCCTAGAGAAATTCTAGGTGACCTATTAAACTTGGATGATTCTTATTTTGGAGAGCAGTTGGAATTCTATGGTTGTGTAAATTTCATGAAGGCAGCGATCGTTTCATCCGATTTAATCACAACTGTCAGCCCGACCTATATGAATGAAATTCAAATTCCATATTATGGGGAAAAGCTGGATGGACTTTTGCGTTCGCGTCATACAGCTTTAAAAGGGATTTTAAATGGAATAGATGCTGACATTTATAATCCTAGTAAAGACTCTACTATAGTACAAAACTATGATCAAAATTCATTAGAAAATAAAGCGATAAACAAGCTTCATCTTCAAAAAATGTTTGGTTTAGAAGAGAATGTCAATATTCCGCTAATCTCAATCATCTCAAGATTAACAAGTCAAAAAGGTTTAGACCTTGTAAAAAGGGTATTTGATGAGATTACGAACCTAAACATTCAGTTTATTATACTAGGAACCGGTGACGCTGAATTTGAAGATTATTTTCGGACAATGGAAAGCTTGAACAGAAAAAAGGTTCGGGCATATATTGGTTTTAATGAAGAACTTGCCCATCAAATCTATGCTGGTTCAGACTTGTTTTTAATGCCATCTAAATTTGAACCGTGTGGGTTGGGGCAATTGATAGCTTTACGTTATGGAACGATTCCGATTGTTCGTGAAACTGGTGGTTTAAATGATACGGTAACCTCCTATAATGCAAAAACGGGATCTGGAAATGGCTTTACTTTTAAAAATTTCAATGCCCATGACATGCTTTTCACGGTTCAGCGAGCACTTCAATTTTATGATCAAAAGCATGTTTGGGAAAAACTCGTAAAAACGGCGATGTCGCAGGATTATAGCTGGTATCAGTCAGCCCAAAAATACAATGATATGTATAAGGTGCTAAATCAGGGTCTATATTGATTCTATCTGTTACCTGAATTTTACAAGGTGAGGGGGAGCTTTAAGATGTTCTCAGGCGAAGAAGCTTTTAAGCAGCATTTCCTTGAAAAATATGAAATTATGTATAGTAAAAGTTTTGAAGAATCCACTCTGCCTGAACTATATAATACTTTGGGACAAATGGTTCGTGAATATGTAAGTCATGCTTGGATTGAGACGAATGAAAGAAATCGCGCGAATCATAAAAAGCAAGCCTACTATTTCTCAATTGAATTTCTATTAGGTAGATTACTGGGCAGCAATTTATTAAACCTAGGGGTTCAGGATGTAGTAGAAGCTGGCTTAAAGGACCTTGATGTAGATTTAAGAGAGGTAGAAGAACAGGAAGTGGATGCAGGCCTTGGAAATGGGGGATTAGGCCGCCTTGCTGCTTGTTTCTTAGATTCATTAGCATCCCTTTCCTTACCTGGACATGGTGTTGGCATTCGCTATAAGCATGGGTTATTTGACCAAAGAATTATTGATGGCTATCAGGTTGAATTGCCGGAGCAATGGTTAAGAAACGGAAACGTCTGGGAGATTAGAAAAGCGAGTCAGTCCATCGAAGTTAAATTTGGTGGAGAGATTCAGGTTTCATATGGAAATGGACCGTTAATGTTTCACCATATAAATGCGGAGACCGTAACAGCGGTGCCGTATGATGTACCTGTGATTGGCTATGAAAATAAGACGATCAATACATTAAGGCTATGGAGTGCAGCGCCTTCCCCGTTCCGCCCTGATAAAGGGGATGTCATGAAATATAAACGGGAAACCGAAGCGATAT
>JAENZK010000332.1 GCA_016841285.1 Guptibacillus hwajinpoensis
GACTAAAAAGTAAGCTAGGTCGTCTAGAATATCGTTTGAATCGTCTTAACCAAGATATCAACCGATTGCAATACACTGTTCGAAATGTCGTCTTTGGTTCAAAAAAGCTTTTTAAGGCTCAATTCACAAATCCTAAATATGAAGAAAATCATCTAGCTTGGAAACAAGATTGGGACCAAACTCGTTATTCACGGATGACAATTTCAGAGCGTAAAGATGCCAAATATGGAAACTTTGTGTTTACTTATGAGCCTGAGACACACCTGCTATCTTTTCAGACAGCTTTCGGGGATGTCGTTCAATTTCAAGAAGTGATTTTTCCGTATGGTCAGGAACAAGTCCATCATGCGATTGAAACTCAATTCAATTGCACCAACAAAAAGAAATACGGCAAGCCCATCGGATGGGGAATAGAAGATCATGGTGAATACTATATCGTGAAGTGCATGATGAATGTGGCTCCAGCTGAGAATAAAAATTTTAGTAGAGTAGATGGTGTCATTGGTGTTGACTGTAATGTTGACCACTTGGCTATTTCAAATATTACGAAAACTGGGCTTTTGATAGGTTCGTTTGTCCAGAAATTCGAGGTTATGAATAAATCATCGGATCAATTTTCTAAAATCATTGAGGCTGAGGCTATTGCATTAGTGGACTATGCGGTCAAGTGTCATAAACCTCTTGTCGTTGAAAAGTTAAATACAACAACATCTAAGGTTTCAAACCCATATGGAAATCGGAAAGCGAATATGAGAATGAGTCTATTCGCTTACTGTAAAATGATAACTGCGATAAAGTCCCGTGCTGAGAAATGTGGGGTTCAAGTGTACGAGGTCAACCCTGCTTACACCTCTCAAATTGGAAAGTTGAAATATATGAAACAACATGGTCTATCGATTCATCAAGCAGCAAGTTACGTGATCGCCCGAAGAGCGATGGGCTTCAAAGAAAAGCTTCCACCAGTGTTGCATTCCCTTGTTCCAGAGAAGAAACAAGGTCTACATCACTGGGCGCAGTGGAATGCGGCGCACCGCCCCCTACTTGATTATCCAAGCTTTTGGTTTGGTCATGTAGAGCTTTCAGACTTGGTTAGGCTTCACCAAACAGGTGAACTCTCAAATCAAAGAACGCTCTCGCAGGTTCGAGAGGCGATAGAAAATCTACCAACGTCTAAAAGCAGAAAATTCGTCGTCTCCTAGTTGAACGGGAACGGTCACTTTTTCAGTGTCTTCAGTTTTGAAGAATCTCAGTACTTTAGTGCTGAGTAGTTCAATTAAAAGTTAATACTAAAAACGTGTTGTTAAAGGTGCATTCTGGGAATAATATATGTTAAAGTGGACTTATATAGGCAATGCTATATTAGGTAATGTTGCCAAAAAATACATAGGAAGGTGGCTTTTCGTTAATATGAATCATCAACAAAGTGATACTAATGGTTTACCACCAAAAACATGTACAATCGACCGATTAGTAACGGTCCCAGAGGATGTAGAAAAAGTATTAAAAGGACAAAAAACAGCTACACGTCGTAATGGCAGATATGCTGATATTGGCGAAGTAATGACTTTAGAAGGTCAAGACTTTGTGGTTGAAAAAGTTTATTCACAGTCACTTGGGGAACTGACTGATGAACATGCACGCCAAGAAGGATTCGCTAATGTAGAGGAATACAAACAATCGATCTTATCGATGCACCCTGGTATGCCTTGGCTACCGCAAATGCGTGTATGGGTTCACGAGTTCCGGCGAGCATAAAGCCTTGCCGGGCTTTGGAACTCCATTCTGGTTAACCAATCGGTAACTAGACAGGACCGAATTTAAATGAACTATCACCTATATACGACGATACTTTATATCCATGTTTTTAGTGTAATCCTTTCCATCGGTCCCTTTTTTATATTGCTTCCGTTCATTAAAAAGCTTCGTGGAGCGAACGAAGATGTTGAACAATCGTATTTAAGTTTATTTAGGTTTACAGTTCAAGTTTCAAAACATGCCGGGCATGTGCTCGTGGTTACAGGTATATTGCTCGTGTGGGTCACCTCATGGACATGGAAAACGTCATGGATTGTCATGACGGTTTTAGTTATGCTCAGCTCTGGTTTCTTCTTAGCACGCGCCTTTTCACCAACTGTCCGCAAGTTTAATGACCCAACAAAGGATAAGGAAAAATCAATCCAAACACTGTACCGCTCAACCTGGGGCTACGTGATCTTATTGATGATCATGCTGTATTTTATGGTTGCCAAGCCGGTGATGTGGTAAAACAAAAAGGGGCTGTTTATCAACATAACAGCTCCCCAATTAAATAACAGTTTTCGAATACAATTACTACTTATTCATGTTGAACACAAGCTATTTTGGACAGCATTTGGGAATATAGGAGTAGCTGAGTCCGAATGCAGGCCGACTTCGGACAGCATTCATGAATATAGGAGTAACCGAGTCCGAACGCGAGCCGACTTCGGACAGCTTTGACGAATATTGGGGTAAGCGAGTCCGAATGCAAGGTAACTTCGGACAGCATTTGGGAATATAGGAGTAACCGAGTCCGAATGCAAGGCAACTTCAGACAGCATTTTCGAATATACGAGCAAACAAGTCCGAATCTATGCCCCTTTGGTAATCTTAAATATTACCCTATACAATCTCCGACTCCGGCACCATCCTCAAAATCACAATCCCAACAATAAATAAAATAATTAAACTAAAAACACCGCTGCTCGAGCTCCCGGTTAACTGCGCCGTTGCCCCCAACAATAACGGTCCAAGAATCGAGGCGAACTTTCCAAAGATATTATAAAACCCGAAAAATTCATTTGCCTTTTCTTTAGGTACAAGCTTGGCGAAATAGGCCCGGCTAAGAGCTTGAATCCCGCCTTGTGATGTTGCAACAAGCATCGCTAAAATCCAAAAGTCCAACGTTGTTTTTAAGAAAAATGCATAGATGCAAACTATAATATAAACGATAATGCCGACATACAGCATCCTTTTCCCCGAAAATCTTCCAGCGAGCCGACCATATAAAATCGCAAACGGTGCGGCTACAACCTGTGTTACAAACAAAATAATTAATAAACTCGTCGCACTGATCCCTAAATCTGTCCCATAGGCGGTCGACATTGTAATGACCGTGCCGACTCCATCAATATAGAAAAAATAAGCCAACAAAAATAAAAACAAGGCCCGATATTTTTTTATTTCAAGAAAAGTAGTCCCTAACCGCTTAAAGCTGTTCACCACAAGACGAGGCTCACGTTCGATGTAAAAACGCTGATGAACATTCCGAAACATGGGAATGGCAAACACTCCCCACCAGAGGGCGGTAATGAGAAAAGCAATTTTACTGGCAGTGGGAACGGCGATAGGAATAACACCCTTTTGCGCTAACATAATAATAACGATACTAATCAAAAACGGAATCGTGCTGCCGATGTAACCGAACCCCATGCCACGAGAGGAAACAAAGGCCATCCGATCTTCAGAAGTGATATCAACGAGGAAGGCATCATAAAACACATTGGCACCAAAAAAGCCAACAGCCGTAACCGTATAGCAAATTAATAGAAGAAGCCAGTTGTCACTAGGGACAAAGGCAAGTAAGGCTGTAAAAGAAACGCCGAGTATAAAAAAGAATGTGAAAAACCGCTTCTTAACTCCTTTATAATCGGCAATGGTTCCTAAAATAGGCCCGAGTAGCGCTAATATAAAGGTGGCAATGGCAATCGTATAGCCTAAATAAGCCGTGGAATGTGCTAAATTAACTCCGGCACCAGTGGCCGCTGCTTTATAAAAAAGCGGGAATACGGCAGTTGAAATAATAACAGAATAAGCAGAGTTACCCCAATCATAAAAAATCCAACTGTTTTCTTCCTTCGTTAACCGGCTCATAAATCGATCCCTCCTTAACTACGATTTTATGAAAGTGATTATGATAATTTTACCAAATAGCTGCCAGTTCAGGGTAGGTCAAAAGAATAGTTTTTTTGATACTTTTTAAGTGGAATTCTCGCTAAATTGGAGTATATTTTAGTTGAGAGGTGGGGCTATTATGAACTTTTTAACAAAATATTTAAAAAGATATTGGCTCCCTTTTTTGGTTGCGATTATTTTTTTAACAATAGAAGCTACAGCGGATTTGCTTTTGCCAACTATTATGGCAAAGATTATCGATGTTGGCGTTGCAAACAGGGATATGGATTACGTTCTTAAAATGGGCGGAATCATGCTGTTGATTACTGGATTTGGTGCTGTGACAGCGACCGGTAGAAATTTTATCTCAAGTTATGTATCGCAAAATTTTGGGGCAGATGTAAGGGCTGATCTTTTTCGAAAGATCCAGTCGCTTTCTTTTCAAAATATTGATAAATTTGACCGGGCTTCTTTGATCACTAGGTTAACGAATGATGTTACGCAAATTCAGACGTTTGCCAATGGGCTGATGCGTATTTTCGTGAGGGCACCGTTGCTTTGTATAGGTTCCCTCATTATGGCGGTGCGATTAAATCTTGATTTATCAATTGTACTCGCTATCGTCGTACCGATCATCGCAATTTTAATTATTTTTAATATGCGCCTCGGCTTTCCGCGGTTTATTAGAGTTCAAAAAGCGATGGACTGGGTCAACCGTGTCATGCGTGAATATTTGTCAGGAGTCAGGGTTGTTAAAGCGTTTAATGTATTTAATTTTGAGATTAATAAATTTGGGCAGGCCAATTCAGAGCTGCAGTCGACCGCAACATCGGTATCAAGATTGATGTCTATTTTTGGCCCGATGATGCTGACTGTCATGAATATTGGGATCGTAGCTGTTCTTTGGTTTGGCGGCTATGGTGTTCAAAACGGCAATATTAAGGTCGGGGAAATCATTGCTTTTACAAATTATAT
>JAENZK010000333.1 GCA_016841285.1 Guptibacillus hwajinpoensis
TTAATAAATAGCCTACTACCGGCACTTTACATTCTTGTTCAATCGCTGTTTTCACAAGTTTATAGAGACCTTCACTGCCAACTCGATTGGCAATAACCGCAACGATATTGACGTTCGGTTCTAATAGTTGAAACCCTTTTACAATCGCTGCCGCACTTCGAGCCATACTAGCACAGTTTACGATAAGAACTACCGGTGACTCGGTAATCATGCTAATCTCAGCTGTACTGCCACTGTTGTTACTTGGGTCCTTGCCATCATAAAAACCCATTACGCCTTCAATAATAGAAATATCCGCACCCTTAGATCCTCGGACAAAAATATCTTTAAGTAAATCATGCGAAATCATCCAGCTATCGATGTTACGGGAAACTCTGCCAGTAACAGCACTATGATAGGTGGGATCAATATAGTCAGGGCCACATTTGAAGCCCTGAACCGTTAGTCCACGCTTTTTGAAAGCTGCCATCAATCCAATTGTTAAGGTTGTTTTTCCGACACCACTGCCTGTACCGCCGATCACGAGTCTACGATCTGACATATTCAAACCTCTTTCTTTAATCAAATGCGCCTTGGCGTATTTGCGCCCAGATTTTTTCGAGCTTGCTCGAAAAACTACCTTTAAAAATCTGAGGCATCCGCCGGAGGCTTAACTTTATTCAGCCGGGGTTTGTACCCCACTGAATAAAATACTAGTTCACATTCATCTCACCACTTATGGAAGTGGGAAACATCTGCTGAATGAAGTTCATTAGCGATAATGCCTACTGAAATCGTAACATTTCCTGATTTTTTCTTCACTAAGTCTAGTTTTTTCGTTTTACTGTAAAGTAGTGCCGCAGGTTCGCTTACACCATAGGCTCCAGTATATTTATAGACCGTTTCGGATGGATCACTAATCGCAACTCCATTTAACTCTTCCGGAGTATATGTAATAAAGTCCCATCCATATTTATTGATAATATCCAGAAATCCTTGTTCATCCTTTTTTAGATCAATCGTACAAATGGCTTTAACACTTTTTAAAGAAAATTGAAGCTCCGCCAATGTTTCATGAATGACTCCGTCAATTTCTTCAGCACTTGTCCCTCTATTACAGCCCATTCCAAGCACAATCACCTTTGGCCTGTATAGAATACCGTTATCAAGGATGTCTTTTTCCTTATCCGTTAATAAACGGTGTGTTACAACTAATGCTGCGTTTGGGTTGTCTTTTTTTGCAAGCATAATAGAGTCGTAAACTTTAATATTTGAAGGGAGTGGTTTCGAGTATTTCCACCAATTTAATTCCCCAGATTCCTGGACAATAGCAACCTTTTCTTCATTAACAACCGCCGCACTTACAGGTGTTAACTTCTCATCAGACTCATATTGCCATCCAAACTCGCGCCCAAAAATATCAACAGCAATGGTTTGGCCGACATCTGATGCTGTTGTGATCACAGGCCTTGCATGAATCATCTCAGCTATTTTCTCTGTTAATACATTGGCGCCGCCTAAATGACCAGAAAGAACACTAATTACATTTTCCCCTTTATCATCGATAACGACAATGGCAGGATCCGTTTTTTTATCCTTTAAAAGAGGGGCTATCATTCTAACTACTGCTCCCAATGAAACTATTAAAACGAGGCCTTTATAGCTTTGGAACAAGGTAGGTAACTGTAAACGAACACTGCCTGAAAACATTTCAATCGAACGTTCTTTTTCATCACCATGTTCAAACTTGCTCATATAAAACAAATCAGCTTCTGTCCACTTATTATATAGATCGCGTGCAAGTTGTACTCCATGCTTTGTAATCGCAATAATGCAATAGTCCTTTTTGTTATTCATCATTTTTCTAGTACACCTTTTCTAAAACCATGTGTAAATTCTTTATCATATAGTTTAGAACGATAATCTTTATTATGAATATCTTCGCTAAGTGCCCACCCAGCTAAAATCATCGCTTGCTTTCTTATCCCATTTTTTTGCATATCTGAATCAAGGTTCTCCAATGTCGTTCGAACGATCTTTTCATCTGGCCAAGTTGCTTTATATACAACAGCAACCGGTGTCTTTTCACTCCACCCCGCTTCTATAAATTCACGAACAATTTTCTTTGTAAGTGTGGCACTTAAAAATAGTGCAATTGTACAATGGTGGCTTGCAAGATCCTTTAGTTTCTCATACTCAGGGACCGGTGTTCTTCCTTCCGCTCTTGTCAGAATAACGGTCTGGGTTAAATCAGGAATCGTTAATTCCGCACCGACTCTTGCAGCTGAAGCAAATACAGAGCTAACGCCAGGAATAATTTCTACTTCTATATTCTGTTTTTTTAATAAGGCGATTTGCTCCATAATCGCCCCGTAAACAGCAGGATCACCCGTATGGACACGAACAATCTTCTTGCCTTCTTGGACACGTAAAACCATTAGGTCAACCATTTCCTCCAAATGCATGCCGGCCGTTTTTACGATTTCTGCTCCGGGCTTCGACCTTTGAACTAATTCCTCATTCACTAGGGAATCGGCATACATGACAACATCAGCCTCTTCCAATAGTTTAAGTCCTTTAACCGTTATTAAATCAGGATCTCCAGGTCCTGCTCCGATAATATAGATCTTCACTTTCTCACCACCATTAACGATAAGTATTCTAAATCAACGTTTTCCAGCTCATTCAGATCCCATACAACTTCCTCATGGGATGTCACCTTCGTAACTACTGCTGCATTATTATACAAATCTAGTTCTTTTAATAATTTTAGCATTGGCTTTATTACTTTAGCCACCTTAATAAAAACAACACAGTCATGCTCCAAAATAGCTTTCTTCATTTCCTCATACTGGTCTGTCGCAGGAACTATCGCGAATTTATCGTCTCCGTCTGCCAGTGGCAAACCAAGTCTGGAAGCTGAGCCATTAACTGACGATATTCCAGGAATGATTTTAATTCCAACTTCTGGATAACGTTTTTTCATAAGCTTCATCATATGGATAAACGTACTGTACAACATTGGATCTCCCTCTGTTACAAAAGCGACGTCTTTTCCTGCTGAGAGCTTTTCCCATACTAGCTCAACAGTGTTCGACCATTCTTTATCTAGAACCTCTTGATCCTTTGTCATCGGGAAAACTAGACCGAGCATTTCTTTTTCATTTGGATTAATATACACATCAATAATCTTGTGGGCATAGCTTTTGCTCCCCATTCTACTCTTTGGATAAGCAACTACAGGCGATTCCTTTAATATTCTAAAAGCTTTTACCGTAATAAGCTCCGGATCCCCGGGACCTACCCCTACACCATATAATGTTCCGATCATTCCTTTTCTCCTCTCAATCTTTCGAAGCTGTAATGATATAAATCGGATTTAAAGCCTCAAAGCGTGTTAAATCCAATATTGGCTTGCTTTTTGAAATCTGGGCAAGAGTAATATCCACTTGTAATTGATTTCTTTTAAAGCCATTTATGGCCTGCGTTAAATTTTCAATCGTTGCTGCATTTAATACAATTCGTCCATTTGGTTTTAATCGACTGCAGCAAATGTCCAATATTTCATCGATATTGCCAGCCGTACCACCTATAAAAACAGCATCCGGGTTTGAAAATTCCTCCAAACCTTCTGGTGCTTTTTTATGGACAACGGTAAAATCAGTACGAAATTTTTTCATATTTTCATAGCAGTTGACGATATCATGTTCATTTTTCTCGATTGCAAAGACTTCTCCCTCTTTGGCAATCCGGGCCGCTTCGATTGCGATTGATCCGGTACATGTCCCGATATCCCACACCGTGGAGGTTTTCATAAGCTTTAAGGCACTTAATGAAAGTGTCCGTATTTCCTTTTTGGTGATAAGCCCTTTGTCAGGTTTTCGTTGAAAAAACTCATGATCATCAATTCCAAAAGACCATGTAGGTCCTTCTGATATTCTTTTTAAAATAACAACATTTAATGGTAGAAACTGTTTATTTGCCATCTCTTCCAATGTAAAATATCGACACCGCTCTTTTTCACCACCAAGATGCTCAGCAACGAAAGCGGAATATTCAGCCATCCCATAATGTAAAAGATATTGCGCAATCCTCGCCGGACTGTTTTCTTCATCCGTTAGTAGAGCGACCTTTTCTTCTCCATCTATTTTTTGGGCCAACCCTTTCATCGATCTGCCATGAACACTAATGAACTTAGCGTCCTGCCAGCGTTCACCCATTTTTGCAAATGCTAATTGAATCGAGCTTAAATAGGGATAGATTTCAACGTTTACCTTAGTTGCTAAATAGCTACCAATCCCAAAGAATAATGGATCACCCGAAGCCAAAATAACAGTTTTTCTGGTTTCTTCTCTTAACTCGTTTACTAGCTTCGTTAGTCCACTTTTAATAATGGATTTTTCGCCTTGATAATCCGGAAAAAAGGCTAACTGCCTCTCTCCTCCAATCAAAAGCTCACTATCATAGATCATTTCTTCATATATGGGAAGAAGACTGTCCTTGCCGTTATCTCCAATCCCAATCATTTTAATTGTACTACTCATGTAAAATCGCCCTTCCTAAAAACTCTCCGTTTAATGTGAAGAGTGCTGTTTCTATATCCATTCCGCCTTTACATTCCTTATGAGCAGATTCATTACATAAACGACAAAGTGTTTCAAAAAAGCTCGTATTCCCAAGGGATACCATGAGGTCTCCAACCTGTGAAGCCGTATTCGCCTCTCCTATTTCCTTGATTACAGATTCTGGAGCTCCCGAGTCCTTTGCAACTCGGGCTAAAAACTCAAAGTCCACCTTAGAGCCCTTAGCATGGACCATCATATTACCATTGGCGATTTTCGAATATTTACCCATCATCCCTACCATCGACACTTTTTTTACACCTTGCTTCTTACATT
>JAENZK010000334.1 GCA_016841285.1 Guptibacillus hwajinpoensis
TGATTCAAATCCTTTTTTCACTGCGAATGATTTCAATGGTATTTATCATGTTCGTACGTGCTAAAGCTTCCGCGGGCCGAATTAGTGAAGTGTTCTCTGAAGAGAATGTGATGGTAGACATGGTTAGTTCTTTTGATAAAAAAAGCCAACAATCCGCAAGCACAAAAGGGCAGATTAACTTTCACAATGTTTCTTTTTCCTATGAAGGGGCTTCAGGAGAGCCTGTTTTAAAAAATATCACGTTCACGTGCCTACCAGGTGAGACGGTTGGAATTATCGGTTCCACAGGCTCTGGGAAAAGCAGCTTAATCAATTTGATCCCCCGTTTTTACGATGTAAGTGAAGGCTTCGTAGAAGTTGATGGCAAAGATGTCCGCAAATACAGTCTAAAAGAATTACGATCAAAAATTGCTGTCGTGCCGCAGCAGACGATGCTGTTTACAGGGACCATCGCAGAAAATATTCGCTGGGGTAAGGAAAATGCAACGGAAGAAGAAATAAAGCAGGCGGCTACAATAGCGGAAGCTGAATCGTTTATCAATGCTTCGCCTGAAGGCTATGATACATTGCTTGGCCAAGGTGGCATCAATTTATCTGGAGGTCAGAAGCAGCGTCTGTCTATCGCCCGGGCATTGGTGAAACAGCCGGAGATTCTCATTTTGGATGATAGCACAAGTGCTGTCGACTTAACGACAGAGGCCAAAATCAAGAAAGGTCTAAAAGAGTATGCAGCCGGGCTAACCTGCCTGATTATTACTCAACGAATTTCGTCAATAAAGGATGCTGATAAAATCCTCGTTTTGGATAATGGAAAGCTCGTTGGCTACGGGACTCATGAAAAATTAATGGCGGACTGCCAAGTTTATCAAGAAATTCATCGCTCCCAAATGGGCAAGGAGGTGCTGTGATCGTGTCTTCAGAAGTTAAAAACCAACCGTCTAAGGGAGGATCCAAGTCACAGGCACTTGCAATTCGACCAGGTGGAGGGGGCTTTGGAAAGCATCATCGAAAACCAGTGGAAAAGCCCAAAAACTTAAGCGCCACATTGAAACGACTTTGGTTTTTTGTCGGCCAAGAGAAAAAGTTACTGTCGACTGTGTTTTTTTTCATTTTAATAGATGCTGTTCTTTCTCTTGTTTCACCTTATTTAATCGGCCAATCCATCGATGCAATGGCAACGGAAAGCGGTGTCGTTAACTTTGGCTTTTTAAAAATTATGGTGGTCGTATTGCTCGTGGCTTATATAATGAGCGGGGCTCTTACGTTTTTGGAAGGCTGGGTGATGGCCGGCGTGTCTCAACGAATTGTTGGGAACCTAAGGGAGGCACTATTTACGAAGCTGCAAAAGCTGCCGGTTGCTTTTTTTGACAGTCATACACACGGAGAATTAATGAGCCGGTTAGTCAATGACATCGACAATGTCTCAAATAGTATTTCTCAGTCAATAACACAGCTGATGAATGGCATTATTATTTTGATTGGATCGTTAGTGATGATGCTGTATTTAAGCCCAATCCTAACGCTAGCAAGCTTAATCACAGTTCCGCTCATCTTTTTATTAACACGAACGATTACAAAACGAACAAAAATTTTGTTCAAGGACCAGCAAAAGCAACTGGGGATGCTGAACGGTCATATTGAAGAAACGATTTCCGGGCTCCATGTGATCAAAGCTTTTAACCATGAAGATAAGGTGATACAGCAATTTGAAGAAGCGAATGCTGAGCTGCGAAAGGTTGGCATTAAAGCGCAAATTTGGTCTGGGTTCTTAATGCCGATAATGAATATCATCGGCAACCTTGGTTTTGTTGTTGTTGCGATTGTCGGCAGTATCCTTGCTGTGAAAAGCTTGATTACAGTTGGGGTTATTGCCAGTTTTATAACCTATTCGCGCCAATTTGTTAGGCCGCTGAATGACCTTGCAAATATTTATAATGTTGTATTATCAGGTGTTGCTGGAGCAGAGCGTGTTTTTGAAATTTTAGATGAAAAAGATGAGCCTGAAGATGCTACCGGTTCCATTCCTTTACAAAATCCCAAAGGGCACGTTGTCTTTGAAAATGTCAGCTTTGGGTACCGGTCAGATGTTCCGATTATTAAAAATATTAGCTTTGAAGCAGCAGCTGGAAGCAGTACAGCGTTAATCGGACCAACAGGGGCGGGAAAAACAACAATTGTAAACCTGTTGACTCGTTTTTATGACGTAACGAGCGGCAGAATCTTAATAGATGGAAGAGATATTAGGGAGTATACAAGAGATAGTTTACGGGGCAGCTTCGGGATTGTGTTGCAGGATACGTATTTATTTTCCGGAACGATTAAAGAAAATATTAAATACGGAAAGCCAGATGCAACGGATGAAGAGGTTGTGAATGCGGCAAAAATGGCGAATGCCGACACGTTCATCAGCCGTCTTCCTAATAAGTATGATACGGTTTTAGCGGAAAACGGGGGCAATTTAAGCCAAGGGCAAAAACAGCTGCTTGCAATTGCAAGAGTTATATTAGCAAAACCAGCCTTTTTAATCTTGGATGAGGCCACAAGCAGCATCGATACGCGCACAGAACATCAAATTCAGGCGGCGCTAGCGAATGTCATGCAAGGCCGCACAAGCTTCATCATCGCTCACAGACTGAATACAATTCAGGGTGCTGATACGATCATGGTCATTGATGCCGGAGAAATTATCGAAAGTGGCAGCCATGATGAGCTGCTTGAGAAAAAAGGTGCGTATTATGATTTGTATAGAAGTGGTGCGGTGCAGGATGTGGGTTCGTGAAGTATTTTGTTTGTGTGGGTACCCAATTTAAATAGTGTAATCATTAGCATACCAATAGACATAAGAGTTGGTATGCTTTTTTTGTTGGTCAAATATCTTCGGAAGCGCATGGTAATTTGCCTCGTAAAGAAATTCTCCCATGCTCGTTAGGCGGAGGATTTCCGGCTAATGTATAAAATGAGGCTAAAAAGGCAGATATAAACGGGGATATTCCGATTAATTTCTCTAAATAGGCCAAAATCCAATGATTTGGATCATATAACCGGAAATGCTCCCCTTATTTTAAAAGAAATAGGGGTATTTTCGAATTTAGCCGGAATTACGCCGTTTATTTTTTAAATATAAGGAGCATTCCTGTAATGAAGAAATTTGAGGTTTGAACAAAAAAAGTCCCCTTGGTATGATACGAGGTGTCCGAAGCTGCAGCGCAAGGACCCTTAATTGATACCCAAGGAGGACTCAAAATGAATTATACCCAAAATCAAAAAATCTCGCAAATCACACCATTAACATTAGTAATTGGCATTGATATCGCCAAAGACAAACACGTAGCACGAGCACAGGATGATCGAGGCATCGAGTTTGGAAAACGTTTGATCTTTGAAAATCGTATCCATGGCTTCCATTCATTATTAGAATGGGTTGAACGTCATCAGAAACAAAATGCAAAAAATCATGTGATATTTGGTGTCGAGCCAACTGGACATTACTGGCTTAATTTAGCTTACTTTCTTACCGCTAAAGGCTATGACTTTGTGTTGTTCAATCCAATGCATGTCAAGAAATCGAAAGAGCTTGATGACAACTCTCCAACGAAGAATGATACAAAGGATGCCAAAGTAATTGCACAGCTGATAAAGGATGGACGATACTCCGTACCAAATCTTTTAGATGGCATTTATGCCGAGCTAAGAGAGGGCGTCAAAGTAAGAGATCAACTCATCCAGCAGCTTATGATTACGGAAGGACGTATTCATAATGTAATTCAGCGCTATTTTCCAGAGTTCTTTGATGTTTTCGGAGACTGGGAAGGGAAAGCTGCACTTTGCACACTTAAACTATTCCCGTTTCCTTCTCAAATTAAAGAAATGGAGCCTGATGAAGTTCTTTCGAAATGGAAACCTTTTGTACAACGTGGAGTTGGAATCAAACGAGCGACTAAGCTAGTAGAAACGGCCAAAAGGAGCATTGGTATTCAGATTGGTATCGAGTTTGCCAAACATGAAATGGATTTTCTAATCCGCCAATATGAGCTCTATAAAGAGCAACTAGAACAGTTAGATAGTCAAATAGAAACTCTTCTAACTTCAATACCGGGCACCAAGCAAATGATTGATATAAATGGTTTAGGTGTAGCAACAGTTGCCCAATTATTTGCCGAGATTGGAGATGTAAGCAAGTATAGCCATCCGCAGCAATTGGTTAACCTAGCTGGGCTTTCGTTACGTGAACATAGTTCCGGAAAATTCAAAGGGCAAACTAGAATCACTAAACGAGGACGGAGTGGGCTCCGAAGAGCCCTATATTTAGCTGTTCGGCCTCTCGTCGCTCATAACGAAACCTTTAAGGCTTTACATCGCTATTACACCAATCGATCTGAACGCCCTTTAAAAAAGCAACAGTCACTCATTGCCCTATGTTGTAAGCTACTACGTGTTTTGTTTGTCATTGGCCAAAAACAGTGTGAATTTGATGGTTCCAAGTTATTACAAGGTTTACCTCAAATTAATACATTACAAGCTGCTTAAAACGAATTAAATTTAATAGTTAGTTCAGAATACTACTTTAAATCTCAAGACAAATACTAATAGTGCAGAGTCGGAGTTTATTTTTTCCATTCGGGCAATGACCCAGCTAAGGAGCATATCCGACCTCCACCTCAAGGATACGCAGGACGAAGGAATGTATGGACCCCAATCCGGTGAGACATGGGAGGGTTAGCGGCCATGAGTTGTGTGGAGATTTCTACGCACGGTTATATTAGATCTTCCAATTTAAACCAAGTTGGACGTTAGGATGGCCCCTCCTCTGTAAAATATTTAAAGATTTTCAATATATATCCT
>JAENZK010000335.1:0-4383 GCA_016841285.1 Guptibacillus hwajinpoensis
ATATGAATTTTGCAATTTGTAAAGAGTTATTATCGGGCGTAACAGTTGTTCCTGAAGGAAAAGTCTGCTCGACTATTCTTGAGCTTTATAATGAAAATGCAATTGTCGTAGAACCTGCAGGTGCTTTATCTATTGCTGCACTTGATTTTAATAAAGATAAAATTAAAGGCAAAACGGTAGTTTGCGTTGTCAGCGGGGGAAATAACGATATCAGCAGGATGCAGGAAATGAAAGAAAAATCCTTGATTTATGAGGGATTGATGCATTATTTCATCGTTAACTTTCCACAGCGTGCAGGTGCACTACGTGAATTCTTAGATGAAGTTTTAGGTCCAGATGACGATATTACCCGATTTGAATACACAAAGAAAAACAATAAAGATAACGGTCCTGCTTTAGTTGGATTGGAGCTTAAAAATAGAGTCGATTATGAACCTCTTATTAATAGAATGAAGAAAAAAGGCTTTAAGTATAAAGAACTTAATAAAGATATGGATCTATTTAATCTTTTAATATAATATTCGATAAAAGACTGGCAATTATTTGTCAGTTTTTTTATTTGTTCATTTTTTTGTCGAAATTTGTATAACTTTCTGGTGCCAAAAAGTAGTTTAATTATAGTGTTAATGTTAATTTGACAAAAAATATTATATTTAGAAAGCACTTTCATTTGAAAATGCGTGATAAATCTAACAGTCGGGCATTTTAAATAGGGCTAATATAATATTTAATGTTTTTGCATGAAAGGGGTGTACACAAATGAATCGAAAAACATGCCCAGACGAGTATCCGATAACTCTTTATGTGAATGGTCAAAATCTAGCAACCTACCAACTTACTAATCAAGATTTAGAAGATTGGGCGGTGGGCTATTTGTTTTCCGAGGCAGTCATTAGTTCCCCTCATGACATACAATCGATAAGGGTTGATGGGTCAAGGGGTAGGATATTAGTAGAAACAACTAGTGATTTTGATATCAATCTTTTTCGTGAAAAACAAATGAATTTTTCCGCTGGTTGTGGTAGAGGAATTACCTTTTTTTCGATGTCAGATGTTAAAAGTTTTAAAAAAGTTAAAACAAATCGGACCGTTTCACTTTCTTATTTATTGAAGAAACGTCATGAATTTGCGATAAATTCACCGCTATATTTAGAAACAGGTGGAATGCATGGTGCCTGCATCGTCGATCGTGAAGGTAAAATTTACATACGGGAAGATATCGGTAGACACAATGCAGTTGATAAAATTATTGGTTTTGCATTACGTGAAAATATGAAACCTGAAGATCTCATCCTGCTTACTACAGGACGAATTTCATATGAAATGCTTTCAAAGGCTGCTAGATTTGGCTTTGGCATAGTTGGCTCAAGGACAGCTGCTACAAAGCAGGCTATCCAACTAGCAAACTATTTGAATGTAGAAGTCATTGGCTATATTAGAGGGAAAATGATCAATATTTATACCTCTTGCGGCCGCGTATTAAAAGATCTTAATGACAAAGTAGCTGGAGACCTCTAATCATGGTTTAAAGTCCATACCCTGTTTCTTTAATAGTGATGGGACTTTAAATAGATGCAACAAGAGAAAGGAGAATACTAAATGGCAGAATTTACAAGAAGGCAATTTCTCAAATTATCTGGTGCAACAGCAGCCACATTAGCCATCGTTGAACTTGGTTTTAATGAAAAAGAAGTTCAAGCAAAGTCTAAGCAATTTAAATTAGCGCAAACAACTGTTACACCAACAATTTGCTGCTATTGCGCAGTTGGCTGTGGAATTCTTGTTCATACAAAAGACGAACATGTATTGTTTACAGAAGGAGATCCGGATCATCCAATTAATGAAGGATCATTATGTAGTAAAGGTACAAACATCCGTCAAGTTTATGAGTCAGACCGCCGTGTGACAAAACCACTTTATCGTGCTCCAGGGAGCAGTGAGTGGGAGGAAAAATCATGGGAATGGATGTATGACAGAATTGCTCAAAAAGTGAAAGAGACACGAGATCAAACATTTGTGACTCAAGAAAATGGTATCCCTGTTAACAGAACAGAGGCCATAGCATCCCTTGGTGGAGCAGCCTTAGATAATGAAGAAGACTATTTACTTGCTAAGCTTATGAGAGGGCTTGGATTAACTTATATTGAACACCAGGCACGTATATGACACAGCTCTACGGTTGCCGGTCTGGCACCTTCATTTGGTCGTGGAGCAATGACAAATCACTGGAATGATATTCAATATTCCGATTGCATCTTAATAATGGGTTCAAACCCAGCAGAAAATCATCCGATTAGCTTCCGCTGGATTTTAAAAGCGAAAGAAAAAGGCGGCAAGATTGTATCAGTAGATCCGCGCTTTACACGGAGTTCAGCCAAAGCTGATATTTATGCACCATTACGTTCTGGTACGGATATTGCCTTTATTGGCGGGCTAATTAATTATGCGATAGAAAACAGTCTATATCATAAAGAATACATTGCGAAATATACAAATGCATCCTTCATTCTTGATGATGCTTATGATTTCCATGATGGCTTATTTAGCGGTTTTGATGAAGTAGGTCGCAAATACGACCAAACAACCTGGGGCTTCAAAAAAGATGCTGAAGGAAATGTATTAAAGGACGAAACGCTACAGGATCCACGTTGTGTGTTCCAAATCATGAAAAAGCATTATTCTCGTTATGATATTGATACTGTCATTTCTGTTACTGGAACACCTAAAGAAAACTTCCTTGAAGTAGCCGAAGCGTTCTGTGGTACAGGAAAGGCTGGTAAAACAGGTACTATCATGTATGCAATGGGTGGAACACAATCGACACATGGTTCCCAAAACGTGCGTGCCTATGCGGTCATTCAACTATTATTAGGGAACATCGGCCTTCCAGGAGGTGGCGTTAATGCCCTTCGTGGGGAATCAAATGTTCAGGGTTCAACAGACTTTGGACTGTTATACCATAATATTACCGGTTATCTAAACACGCCAATTGCTAACGAAAAGATGGCCACTTTGGCAGCGTATCTTGAAAGTGAGACTCCAAAAACTGGATATTACGTGAACAAGCCGAAATTTTTCGTAAGCTATCTAAAAGCAATGTATGGTGATCAGGCAACAGCAAATAACGAGTTTGGTTATCAATACCATCCGAAATTAAAACCAGGAAAAAACAATTCATATATGGGATTATTTGACGAAATGTATGAAGGCAATCTTAAAGGGCTATTCCTATTTGGACAAAACCCGGTTGTTGGTTCACCAAACGCAACAAAATCTCATAACGCTCTTGCCAAATTAGACTGGATGGTATCGATTGACCTATTTGAAACAGAAACATCTGTTTTCTGGAAAAAAGAAGCTGGTAAAAATCCAGCTGAAATCAATACCGAAGTGTTCTTTTTACCAGCTTGCAGTTCTTATGAAAAAGAAGGAACTATTACGAATTCAGGCCGGTGGATGCAATATCGTTGGCAGGCGATTCAACCTAAAGGGGAATCTAAAGGCGATTTAGAAATCATTCACAGTTTAGCTCGTAAGTTAAAAGAGCTGTACAAAAATGATGCTTCACCAGTGGCAGCACCGTTTAATGCGCTTAGCTGGAACTTCGGTAAGCATGATCACCCAGATATCGACCTTGTTCAACGTGAAATCAATGGTTTTGATTCAAAAACAGGCAAGCTTGTTCCGGGATTTGGTAAATTGATGGATGATGGTTCAACAGCATGCGGCAACTGGATCTATTGCGGTTTCTATCCAGACGAAGGCAAGAACCTATCAAAGGCTAGGGATAATAAAGATACAGGCATGAATAACTTCTTAAATTGGTCATTCGCTTGGCCGATGAACCGCCGCATCCTTTATAATCGTTGTTCTTCAGACTATAATGGCAAGCCATGGTCTGAGGATAAAATGGTTATCTGGTGGGATCAAGGGAAGAAAGAATGGACAGGGTATGATGTTCCTGACTTTGTAAAAACACAGGCTCCAACAGAGGAAGCGGGACTAAAACCATTTATCATGAATGCATCCGGAGTTGGTAATTTATTTGCAAACTTAAAGGATGGTCCACTTCCAGAGCATTATGAGCCATATGAAAGTCCGATTCCGAACCCATTCTCTAGTATTGAGGTAAGCCCAGTTGCTGCCATGTTCAGCAAAAAGAGCAATAAGAAAGGGAACCCAAAGGATTTCCCGATTGTAGCAACAACATACCGTGTCAGTGAGCATTGGCAGTCAGGATCAATGACACGGAACCAAGAGTACCTTGCCGAGCTTATGCCGCATATGTTTGTGGAAATCAGTGAAGAATTGGCAAAGGAAAAAGGTATCAACAATAAAGACCGTGTTATCATCAAATCAGCCCGGGCTGAAATTGAAGTGTAT
>JAENZK010000335.1:4393-4824 GCA_016841285.1 Guptibacillus hwajinpoensis
TGTTACGAAACGCTTTAAACCTTATAAGATTAAAGGGAAAAAAGTACACCATATCGGCATGCCTTGGAACTACGGCTTTAATGGAATTGCCACTGGCGCTTCCGCTAACGATTTAACAACCTATGTAGGGGATGCTAACTCTCAAATTCCTGAATATAAAGCGTTCCTGTGTGATATAAGGAGGGCATAGCATATGACAGAATTTGTGAAATACGTAGATGTAACAAAGTGTGATGGTTGCCGGGCTTGTATGGTTGCCTGCAAAAGCTGGAATGATCTTGAAGCAGAGCCTGAAAGCTTTAACGGCACAATTCAGTCACACAAAACATTGACTGCGAATACATGGAATTTAATTACCTATCAAGAAAAGGAAATGAATGGCCGCTTTGAATGGCTATTCCGACATAAATCCTGTTTGCATTGCACAGATG
>JAENZK010000336.1 GCA_016841285.1 Guptibacillus hwajinpoensis
GCCAAGAACTTGAAACCATCGATGATAATAAAAAATATTTTAAAAAAGAAAGAAGGTTCAGAAGACTAGAACGTGTTATTCCACTCCCATATGAAATTAATGCCCATACAAAGGCATATTATAAAAATGGCATCCTTGAAGTCCATATTCCAAAAACGAGCCGAAGAAAACAAAAATTTATTGATATTGAATAACTTAAAAAGGTGCCAATTTGCAACGAATTGGCACCTTCATATTGCATTTATTTCTCCAACATGGCTTCCATTTCCGCAATAAAGTCGTCCACATTTGGAAATTTACCTGTTTCTTTCTTCGAATATCGTAAATCCCCATTAACTGTTACTTCAAAAACCCCACCAGAACTCGGAATTAGTTCTACTGATGTAATTTGGTTGCGAAAATGAGTAATTAATCCTTCTGCGAAACTCGCAGCTTTGGGAGCAAAGTTTCACATCATGCAAAACTCAACTGTAATTTTATAAGTCATAAAATATTCCTCCTATTCCCTAACCTTTACTCCATATTTTAGTACAAACGATAGATAACAGTAAAATCATCTGCCCGTATTTTTAAATTGGAAGTCATTTTATTAGAGTTTATCCTAAAGGATATACTATACTATAGGTTGGAGGTGCATATTGTGGAAGAGAAAATTCGCCTAACGGCTATGTCTACAAAAGCTGGCTGAGGCTGCAAAATCGGCCCTGCCGAACTGTCGCAAGTGTTGCGACTATTACCAGAGAGAGAACATGATCCAAATTTATTAGTTGGTATAGATACATCGGATGATGCTGGGATTTATCGTGTATCGGACGAGTTAGCCTTAATTCAGACCGTGGATTATTTTACACCAATTGTCGATGACCCTTATATGTTTGGACAGATTGCGGCTGCTAATGCCTTAAGTGATGTTTATGCAATGGGTGGTGTACCAAAAACTGTTCTTAATATTGTTGGTTTCCCTGTGAGTAAGCTTGGACCTGATATGCTTGCTGAAATTATGAAGGGTGCGGCTGATAAGGTGAAGGAATCCGGTGCGATTATTGTCGGCGGACATTCAATCGATGACCAAGAGCCGAAATTCGGAATGGCTGTTACAGGCTATGTTCATCCTGAAAAGTTTTTCCGTAATATTGGAGCTAAACCGGGGGATGCCTTGGTACTTACAAAACCAATCGGAGTCGGTATCATTACAACAGGTATTAAGCGTGGTGTTGTAACACCGGAACAAGAGGAAAAAGTCATCGAAACCATGGCTATGCTTAATAAAAAAGCGGCAGAAGCTTTAGAAGGCTTTGAAATCCATGCGGTTACAGATGTAACGGGCTTTGGATTATTAGGTCATGCATGTGAAATGGCAAAAGGAAGTAAGGTCAGTATGACGATTACATATGATGATGTCCCTGTTTTAGACGGCACGCACAATCTTGCCGAACAAGGCGTCATTCCTGGTGGATCGAAATCCAACTTTGAATGGTTGAAGGATGATGTTGAATTCGCATCATCGATCACTGAAAGCAATCAATACATTTTATGTGATGCTATTACTTCAGGGGGACTTTTAGTGAGTCTGCCAAAAGAAGAAGCTAAAGCTTATGTGCAAAAGCTACACGAACAAAACATCATAGCTGCCCAAATTATCGGTGAAGTGAATGAACTAAATAAGAAATCATTATATGTAAAATAAAAATAAGGCTGACCGTGGTCAGCCTTCCTTAATTGTGATCTTTATAAGTATCCTCAATAAAACTTAAAAACTTAGAAATGACCGGAAGATTTTTATTTTCCTCAAGACAAGAAAAATAAAAATTCCTTGTCACTTGAAAATCCTTTAAAGTTATGATTTTGACTCGACCCGATTTGGCGGCCCGTTCGGCTGCATAGGAAGATACAACAGTTATTCCAAGTCCGGCTTCTACTGCCGCAATCACAGCTTCCGTACTGCCCAATTCCCCTACGACTTTCATTAACTCTGTTGAGAAACCTAATGATTCAATCGTTTTCTCAAGGGAGGATCGCGTATCCGAATTTTTTTCACGTAAAATCCATTCTACATCAAATAAATCCCGAAACTGCTTAATATCATCTTCAATAAATTCCAAAGGGGCAATGATACTTAATTTCTCACTAACAATCGGTTTTGTGTAAAGCAGAGGAGTGATCGGCGGTTCACCGGTAATGGCCACATCAACAGAGCGATGTTTTAACCAATCAACCACATCCTTGCTTCCTGAAATTTTCATACTAAAATCTACATCTGGGTAGCTAGATTTAAAATTCTTGATGATTTTCGGAAGAATATATTCAGAAGGAATTGTACTAGCTCCAATCACAAGCTTCCCAACGGGCTCTCCTCCTAAAAATTGTGCCTCCAAGTCTTCCCACTGCTTTAGAATCTCTCTAATTCTTCGATAAATGACTTCACCTTGAGAGGTTAGCTGGATCCCCTCGCCCGTGCGCTTTACTAACTTCGTTTTAAAATGCTCCTCTAAGGCTTGAATCCGTAACGTAATAGCCGGCTGAGAAACCGATAATTGCCTTGCCGCCTCTTGAAAGCTTTTTACTTGTATCAACTTTTCAAACGCTTTTAGATGGTTTAAATTCATTGGTTTCACCACTAGTTTTAGGTTTTTGTAAACAATCTTGATAAAGCTTGATAAAGGCCATTATTTCATCTTCAAAAAGATGATTGGTTTGGACAAAACTTTTAGCATTATGAGTGATCATTTGCGCTTTTTCATGTCCGCTTAATACCATTTCAACTTTTTCTAAAAATTCTTTTCCGTCATTAAATAGATAACCATTTACCCCATCTTCGATGATGCTGGCATTACCGGGATTATTTCTTGCCAAAACCACACAACCCGTTGCCATTGCCTCTAATATAGCCGAAGATTGGCCCTCTGATATAGACGTATTTAAAACGATATCGGCCCATTTATATAATGATACCATTTTTTCAATCGGAACATTTTCCAAAAAGTGAATCCAGCTGTATTTTTCTATATATTTTTTCAATGTGTCATATATTTCTTCATCTAAAACCATCCCGGCGATCAAAAACTGCAAGTTAGGATACTTCTTTTGCAGGAGAATCATTTCTTCTATTAAAAAGAAAACATCCTTAACCTCCCTTAATCCAGAGGGAAGGAGAATTGCAGGATCTCCTGGTACTACATTCAAACCAGTACTTTCTTCCTCTGAAATTGGAAACCAAACACTCTGTTTAATAACCTCTATTCGTAAGCCCATTTTACTATAGGCCTTACAAAGCTTTTCCTTTGCATCATTAGTAAACACAGTAATCGCACCGGCATTTTGCAATATATCCAACATTTCTGCCCGGTTTCCTAGGTTATACAAATCAAGATTTACATCCGTACCGCCGTTCGTCATTATAAATGGTTTTTCCAACTGAAAATTTATCTTTTTTGCCCCTTTTGAAAAACGGTAAAAGTGAATGATATGGATTAAGTCACAGTGATCTGCTTGTCCTTTTATCTCTTCATTCCATTCGTCTTCCTCATAAGCAAATACGGTGACATCTACGCCCTTTTGCTTTAATCCAGAGGCAATTCGTTTTGCCGTTGTTGAATTGCCTCTATTGCTGTGCAAATAAGGTGTGAGAAGTAAAATCTTCATTGCTGACAAACTACATTACACCCACTTCCGTTTATCCTCAACTCTTCTAGTAAGCTTTAATGCATCCAATAGCTCTAGTACCGGTATTAAATACTTTCTAGACAGTCCAAGTACATCTTTGGCATCCTTAACAGTAAATTCTTCACCAGTTTTGGACTTTAATAGTTCTGCTGTTTTATGGATAGTCTCTATTGAGATAAGATGATTATCGTCCAAAGCAACGGCTTGATTGGACTGGATTAAATAATATTTGAAATCATCCTTGTACTGCTCCGGAATTTTTTCATTTTTTATATATTGCTCCAATGGCTGCACTTCAATTTCATCTTTTTGAATGGCGGCGACAACGGCTTCCATCCGCTTGCTCCATTTTTCAGGATAATGCGGTGAAAATGTTGAGAGCTGGACATATTGCTCTTGTTTATTTAAGAAGCCTTCCCCGGCCAGTTTTTCGAGGACGAATTCAACAAGACGTTTCGGATATAGATTGGTTAAGGAATGAACAATTTCAGCTTTATTAATACCGGCACGAAGTGAAAATTCCTCGTGATAATCCGTTAATTTTTCCTTGATCCTGTTTTTGATAAATTCAAAATCAGAATAAAGGGCATACTCACCGCTTGCTAGTTCATAAATGGTCGTGTCTTTCTCTTCATCCACTATCGCTGTCAAATCGTCTTTATCCATGGATGAAAATTTCAGTAAAGCTTCAAATGTCATGAGTGCCTTCTCTTTTAATATAGAAAGAACTCGTTCATTAGGTGTGCCCTCTTTTTTCTCTAAGAGCATTTTTACTGTATCATCACCAAAGCGGTATTTACTTCCTTTCGGATCAATAATCCATCCGCCACCAATGGTTTCAACAGGTGTAGGTCTTCTTAAAATAAAGCGGTCGCCACGTTTACAAACGATTGGATGATCTAAACGAAGCTGACAAACGACTTCATTTTCTTCCTCGACAACTTCATTTCTATCAAAAAACACGATTTTTCCCATTACTTCCGTTGTTCCGGTATGTAGTTTAATCGGTGCCCTCTGCTTGACCGGGGATGCCAAGTCATCCACAATTTTGGTTGTTATATCGAGTGTGTCTGTCACGTTATCATGCTCAGATGATACTAAAACATCTCCTTGGGCAATTTCAT
>JAENZK010000337.1 GCA_016841285.1 Guptibacillus hwajinpoensis
GAAGTTGTTCTTATACAATGTAAAAGCCTCTTTCAAATATGCTAACAAAAATAATCCCTCCTCTTATCTTGGATTTCGGAGATACTCCCAAACTTCGTTGGCAATTTCATGTTGTTCAAGAGGAAGATCTTCCGATAAGACCATCTTCCCCACTTCTTCGGCTTCTTTGATATTATATGGTGTGTTTTTCATCATATACTTCTGGTATGGTCTTAGTTTAAAATAAACCGACCATCCAGACATATTAAAGGGCCATCGTTTTGAAGAAATGAATTTCCACACCTTTACACGATCCTTTTCTGTCTGGAGCTGAATCTCATTTTGCATATATGTGGCGCGGGCCATGTTGACAATACACTTTCTTATATCTATTTGGTCCTGCTATGTAGCAATCTCCTGTAAATTCGTTCGATCCCAGATGATAATGGCATCATCTACAGCCTCTTGAATTGCATTCTGATTTTCAATAATTTGATTTGCTGTGTTTAAATAGGAATGAAAGGCAGCCTCCACATCATCTGGAAGAGGCGATAACATTTCTTGCGCATCACGAAGGATATTCCTAAGCTTTTCGTAATTTTCTTTTTTTCCTGATTGAACCCACTTTTTCCCGATTGAAGCTAGTGATTCAATTGAATCATTATAACTGTTACAGATTAACGCTACATCACGTATTTCATGAAGAACAGGGACAGTACCATCATCTTTCATGATTAGCTGTTCTACAGCGGGGGCAAAGGTAAAATAATAATACAACTCATTCTTGATTCGGAATTTAGATGGAAACACATCCGGTTTTTCCCCATCCTTATAATAAGGCTTAAGAGCTTCCTTAATATGTTCTGGTATGTTATGCATTCTGATCATATGTTTCCCCCCACTGCAGAATTTTTAGTTTCATATATTACAAATTTATAAAGCTAGCTGAACCAGCCAACAACTTTTTTGAAGCCTGATTTAACAGTATTAACAGCATTGCTGACACTCTTTTTAGCATCATTCCAAAGTTTTCTACGATTTTTCCAAGCTTTTGAAATCGCATCGTAATTTTTATAAATTTTTGCTCCTAGCCATAGGGCCCCACCTACTACAGCTACCCCGGCGGCAATTGGGGCACCAACTCCTGTTGCCGATAGAACAACGGCACCTGACATCAACGTTTCACCTAGGCTTGCAATACCATCATTCACTTTTCCATTGGAAAAATTCATGATTGTTTCTGCTCCAGAAATACCGGTACTAATGGCAGCCATCCATGGTGCTGCTTTTCCGGCAATCCCCGTACCCATATTGAATGGTTTTGTTGCTGCCGATAGGAAGGTTCCTGAGGCTCCCGATGCAGCTGTACTAAAGCTCCCACCAGCTCTCGCTGAAGTCAAAATTGATTTAACATCAGACCATGAACCAAGGAATTTACCTACATGCCTGGCATTGTCAACCCCGCTCCAAACATCTAAACCGAGATTGACAGGTGCGCTAAGTAAAGATTGTTCTTTAAAGCCCGCCTCTAATTGCCCTTTTAATATACCTTTAAAAAGGCTGCCTGTGTAATTTTCTCCATATCTATTCCAATCTATATCTATTAACGTATGTCTGTCCAGTCCTTCAATCGCTGGAAAAATCATGCTGTCTTTTATAAATTTGAAAGCTTTATAATCTGGGTTGTCTTCATATGGGAAAGGGACTGGTCCATTATCGTCAGAACTGGATCCATCTTGGTCACTAGGCTGTTCTCCCTGATCTGGTCCGTCTGTCGTTGTTGGGGTAGAAGATGGAGGTGAAGTCGGGTCTCCGTTGCTATTTCCAGGGTTCCCTCCTGGTCCATCTCCAGGATTCTCAGGTGTAAATTGTCCAGGATTAGTCGTACCTGGTGAAGTCCCACCTGGGCTGAATTCTCCGGGAGTGAATTGTCCAGGAGTGAACTGACCTGGTGTGAACTGTCCGGGTGTGAATTGTCCAGGACTAAACGTGCCAGGATCAAATGTTCCAGGGTCGAACGTACCAGGATCAAATGTCCCGGGATCAAACGTACCTGGATTAAATGTACCCGGCGAAAAAGTGCCTGGTTTAAACTCACCAGGAGAAAAGGTCCCCGGTGAAAACGTGCCAGGATTGTAATTCCCCGCTAATGTTGCAACAGGAAGAAAAAAGTTTATGAGGACTATGAAAAGTGCAAATGAACAAGCTGTAGTTCTTTTAAAAAAGGACTTTCTTTTCCTTTTCATCCTTATGCTCCTTTCCTATAAATTTCTTAAACTATTAAAATCCTAGGGTTTCTAAAAAAGGAATTTGCGGCCCAGTCCCTACCTGTGAAATATCCTCATCCACAGCAAAAATTACTTCCTCTTGGTTAGCGGCTTTAAATTCCGTTTTCGCTTCAACTACGATTTGATAGTCTTTAAATTCCCAAACAGGATCCGCATCTTTCCCTCCGTTTGCATCAATAGTGTCCCTGATGATGACGGGAATGTCTGCCTTCGCTGCCGTTACGGCATGTTTCAATTCAATCTCTAAAATGGGGTCATCAGGGATTTCATCCACCAACACTTCGTTTACAGCTCGTATATGAATTTCATTACTAGAAAGACCGGATGAACTTAGAGAAGCCTTCCTGTCATTCACCTTATCTATCAGTGGTTCTAAGATCTGAATACCATCCTCAACCTCAATGATCTTCACATGGCTATTAACAACATCGTTTACTTCATCATATATAGCACTAGTCGCGGCTAAGCTGGCATGCTGTGCTGCAATCGAAGCCTGCTCTTTTTTTGTAAAAGCCATCGTGATGTTGAGCACAAGTATTAGCATGATTCCAACTATTGCGAAACAAAATATAGTCAGAATAACCCCACTGCCACGTTCATTTGTAATATGTTGTTTCATTTGATCATCCTGCTTGCCACTTCTAAATCTATATCGAATGGCTCTATCGTATTTCGCCATTCTTTTGGTATAAAAACGAGGCCGTGATCGACCTCTATTTTAGCTATAAACTCTTTGCCTGATTGAGGGAGGATACTAAAGTTTTCAAAATACATAATATCGCTAAATCCGATTGCATCTTGAGCCACTTCAAAGGCTTTGTCCGCATCTCCAGTTACTGAATATGTTTTTGCAGCTTCATTAACTGCCGATTGAACATGCATAAACGTAATTCCAGATGCAACAGCCTGCCATAATAGTAAAAAGAAAAAGAAATAGTAGGGCATCACCATTAGAAACTCTAGTGTCATGGAGCCCTTTTCTTCCTTCAATTTCTCCTTTATTTTTGACATGTTACAATCCCCCCAAGCTCCTGGCGTCCCATCACTTTACATCTATATTTTCGCTATATTTCCGGTTGATTTCCGCTTTTATTGTTTCAAAATTTTTGTTTGCCATCTCTCTTAGGTCATTGTATACTACTTTATCCAGTTCCAAGATATGACTATAGCGTTCACTTGTTTTATCAGATAAAAGCTTGTAAGCCTTCCTGCTAATATGGCCTTCATCCCTTAAGACGCGTAATGGCTCACGTATATTAAACTTTTCATTTGAATTGCATTCACCCCACTGTATTCCAAATCGCGGGATATCCGATAAAAGCTGATCGTATTTTAAATCAGAGGCACTATTAATGGCACCCCTTTTCCATTCCGTCCACTTTTTTGCGATAGCACTTGCTCTCTCTAATTCTTGTTTTAATTCCTGTTGGTTTCTTGCATTGCTATAGATTCCCTTTGCTGCTTCCGCTACTTCTTTTAATTGTTTTTGTCCTTCTGCATTTAAATCAAAGCCAATGACATTCACAATTGGCTGAATATCCGAATCTGCTAAGCTTTTTGCCTGTGCGACTGGATCTCCACCGCAGGTTTCAATTCCATCGCTGACTAAATAAATGATATTCGTATTATTTTCTCCTTTATAGGAGCTTAAATCTTTTTTAGCCTCCTCAATCGATTTCGCTAACGGAGTCCAGCCTGCTGGGTTAATTCCGTTTAAGGCTTGCCCTAAAGTATTTGCATTATATGTGTTCATTTCATAAATTAATTCATTGCTACTGCAGGAAAGCTGTTTATCGGCTTTAGAACCCGTTCCCTTATGCCCATAGACACGAAGGGCAATATTCGCTCCTTCTGGGAGTGATGAAGCAAACTCTTGTATAGATTCTTTGGCAATCTCCATCATCGTCTTGCCGTCGATTCTATTTGCCATACTTCCACTGCCATCTAGGAGGATTTCCACATTTAGATTTTCCCTAAACTGGAACCGTTCATCTTCTATGTCTGGACTGCCAAATGCTTCAAGCTCCAGCACACCTAAAGCCTCTGCCGGATTAGGATAATCCTCATGGAAAAGAGCTAATGCTTTGCGCCAATACAGCTCAATCTCCTCATCAGTCGGATTCTCCCCAACCTTTGGAAGCTCTTTTAATAGATTAACTGCCTCTGCCTGCTCTTCAGCTGTTAAATCTTCATATTTTTTCCCAGAAAAAGGCCCAGGATCTGCATTCACGAGCTCGGCAACCGTTTCTGTTGGCTTCGGAAGCCCTTCAATTAATTCTTCAATAGAAGGATCCTGGTCTTGCACTATCTTCCCTGATACGGCTTCATTCTCAATCTTTGGATCATCTGTTTTTGTTAATTCTGCCTTATCACCACTACATGCAGCTAAAATCATTATCATAATTAATAATAGAATAAGGGTGCCATGAAGCCTCTTCCCCATGAATAATCCCTCCCAAAATCAAATGCGCCTTGGCGTATTTGCGCCCAGATTTTTCGAGCTTGCTCGAAAAA
>JAENZK010000338.1 GCA_016841285.1 Guptibacillus hwajinpoensis
TGTTTACTATGGTCAAAAATCAAAAATTCATTCTTGACATAGTACGCTGTCCCCAATATGCAGTTGGTACACCAGTTGTTACATCAGTTGTAGCGCCAGCTTTGCATTCAGTAGTGCGCTCGGCCGTGCCTGTCCCCGCGGCGCAGTTCGCAGCGTTGTTTTACCGCCACAACCACCACATAAAAGGAGCGCCACCCATAAAGGGTAAGCACTCCACTATTAAATCAACACTCTATTAAACTAAACGCTCCCACTCTTTACTTACATCTCCAACCCAGTTTCTTCTTCAGCAACTTGATCTTTTTTCTTGCCTTTTCTTGTGAACAGTCGCTTAAATCTACGTTTCGTTCCACTGGTGAAGTCTTCTAAGATTGTGTAGATGACTGGTATGAACAGCAACGTGAAGCACATTGATGATGTTAAGCCAAAGATAACGGCGACGGCGAGCGGTGCTTGGGCTTCGGCCCCTTCTCCAATTCCAAGTGCTAACGGCACCATTCCAAGGACGGTAGTTGTCGTTGTCATTAAGATTGGGCGTAGACGAGCTGGACCGGCCTTCAATATCGCTTCTGTACGCTCTATTCCGCGACTTCTTAAAATGTTAATGTAGTCGACGAGTACGATCGCGTTGTTAACGACGATACCCGCTAAGATGATGACCCCAATAAAAGCTGGCACGCTGAACGGCTGCCCTGTGACGAACAATCCCACGATAACCCCGATAATCGTTGTTGGCATCGCGAACATAATAACAAACGGATGTGCCAATGATTCAAACTGAACCGCCATAACAACATAAACTAGGAAAATTGAGAAAATCAACGCTAACGCTAAGTCTCCAAATGTTTCCTGCATATCTTCAGCCTGGCCACCCACTTTATACGTGTAACCTTCCGGGAAGTTCATTGTATTTAATGCCGCCATCACTTCTTTTGACGCGGTACCTAAATCTTTTCCATTTAAATCGGCCGTTACATTAATTTGTCTTTGCTGATTTTCACGAGTAATTTGCGCAGGCCCTTGAATTTGCTTTAATTCGGCAACGGTTGATAGCGGCAATAACGTCCCGCTTGGTGTCTGAATAAACATATTTTCTAAGTCGTTGATTGTTACCCGCTTATCCTCAGGTAAAATCACGCGGACATCAAACTCATCCCCGGCTTCACGATATTGTGTCGCGAGTTTTCCATTAAATCCAACCTCTACCTCAGACATGATTTGCGAATAGGATAAGCCATATTGGGCGGCCACTTCCCGATTAACGACAACCCTAATTTCCGGTCTACCTTCTGCAGCCGAGTTCTCAATATTTGTTATCCCATTAATCCCCTCAAGCAACCATGTAATTTGATCGCCGATTTCTGATAAAATTTCTTGTTCAGGGCCTTGAACACTGATCTGTATCGGTTTTCCTGTACCAAGCCCTGCCTCCATTTCTGATACCTTGATTTCAGCACCTGGAATGTTAGCAACATCCGCACTTACTTTTTCAACAAATTGTTTTGTCGTGAGATCACGTTCGCTTTTTTTAACTAACTGGATTTGGAACAAGCCGGTATTTGTACTGCTTTGTGTTCCCGTCATCTGGTCCGTTCCAATCGATAGATAATTCACTTCAATGAGGTCTTGATATTTTTTAAGTTTTTCTTGGATTTCATTTGCCACAGCCGTTGTTTCTTCGAGGGTCGAGCCTGCTGGTGCTTCTAAATTAATCTGCAGCTGCCCCTGATCTGATGCCGGGATATTTTCCGCCCCTAACATTGGAGTTAACCCAAGGCTTGCAATAATCAAAACGATGGTAACGAACACCGTTGTTTTCCGGTGCCCCAATACCCACTTTAAGGCCTTTTGATAAAAATGATCTAGTTTTCTAAAAAGACTTGCGAACTTCCCTTTTTGCTTGTCATATTTGTCAATTGGTTTTGTTAACAACTTCGATGCTAAAACCGGGACAAGCGTAATCGCTACTGCTAGTGAACCGATTAATGAGAACGAAACGGCTAACGCAAGTGGTGTAAATAATTCTGATGCCATCCCTTCAACGAAAACAATCGGTAAAAATACAACCAAGGTTGTTGTCGTTGAGGCGATTACGGCTGAGCCAATTTCGGATGCTCCTTGAATGGCCGCTTCTTTTACAGAAGCACCGTTTTGACGATATCTAAATATATTTTCTAAAATAACAATCGAGTTATCGACCATCATCCCAATTCCGAGCGCCAAACCGCCCAAGGACAAGATATTTAGTGTCTGTCCTGCAAAATACATCATCGTAAATGTTGAAATGATCGCGAATGGAATGGATACTGCGATAACAAATGTTGGTCTTAAGCTTCGCAAAAATAATAACAGAACAAAAATCGATAAAAGACCACCCGAGATCATGTTCCTAGTGACGGAACTAATGGAGTCGCGAATGAACGTTGATGTATCAAAAACGTTAAAGAGCTTAACACCCTCAGGTAATTTTTTATTAATTTCCTTCATTGCTTTATAGACTTCATCCGAAACCTCAACTGTGTTTCCGTCTGATTTTTTCAAAACAGATAAAACTAATGAAGACTCGTTGTTTACAACGGATACAGAGTTTTTCTTTTTAAATGTATCCTTTAGTGTACCAACATCACTTACTTTCACGCTGCCACCGCTGGCCAACGGAATCAACGTGTTCGTGATATCATCAAGTGACGTAAACTCACCATCTACACGAATTTGCAAATCTTGATTTCCTTTTGTAATAATACCACCAGATGTTGAGCGATTATCAGACTGCAATGCTTGAACGACGTGGTTCGGTGTCAGTTTATAAAGAGCAAGCTTGGCACGATCGAGCTCAATTTGAAGTTCACGTTTTTTACCACCTTCAATCCCAATCGAGGCGACACCCTCGGCCCGTTTTAATAACGGCTCAACCGTATCCTCGGCAATTTCCTGCAGTCGTTCCGGCTTATCGCCGGTTAAGCCGAGCCACATAACCGGGATTTGCTGCGGGTCAAAACGTAACACGGAAGGATCATTGGCATCGGTCGGCAGCATCCCTTTCACCTGATCTACTTTTTCCCGAACCTCTAAGAGGGCGTTATCGAGATTCGTGCCGGTTGCAAACATTAATACAACTAAAGAGGAGTTGGGAATTGATTGCGATTGAATCGTATCGACTCCTTCTATCGACGTTAAAGCCGATTCCAACGGTTTGCTGACCATTTTTTCAACTTCCTCAGGCCCTGCCCCTGGATAACCCGTAGCAACAACGGCGACCGGAAAGTCGACTTCAGGATAAAGGTCAACTTTTAAATTCGTAAGCGAGACGTATCCCAATGCAATGACAGCAAGGACGAGCATCAATACGCCGACAGGACGACGGACAGACAAATCAACTATTTTCAAGCTATTTGCCCTCCTCAATGACGTTCACAAGGTTGCCGTCCATTAAAGTATTTTGGCCCTTAATGACAACTTGATCCCCATCTGATACATCACCCTTTATTGCTGTTAAGTCCGTTTGACTTTCAATAACTTCGATTGCTTTTTCAACGGCTCTACCATCTTTTATGATAAAAATTTTCGTAGAACCGCCTTGCTCAACAATGGCCTCTGTAGGAATAATGAGGGCTTTTTCAACAATCGTTTGACCAAGAACGAACTGGCCAATCATCCCCGGTTTGATACCTTTATCTTTGTTATCAATTTTAGCTTCCACGACATAAAGGCCAGATTCATTGGCAATCGGAGAAATATAGCTAACTACTCCTGATACTTCCTTATGTAAAACTGGAATCACCACGTTAACTTTTTGCCCCTCTTTAAATAATGCTAACTGCCCTGCACTTATTGTCGATTCGATCATAATCGGGTCTAGGTCTACGATTTTAAATAATGGTGTTTGCGGGCCGACTGTATCACCGACTTCAGCATTTACTTCTACGACTTCACCTGATTGGGTTGCTTCTATTAATGTATCTTTTAAGCGGTCTTGAGCTTGCTTTACATTGAGTTCAGTTTGGTGCAGCTGAGCTTGTGAGCTTTTTACACCAATTTCCGCTTTTTCAATGTCAATTTTCGATCTTTCATAATTTAGTTTTGCGTTTTGTTCGGCCGTTACCGCTGACTCGTATTCTACTTTTGAAACAGCACCTTCTTTATATAAGGCCTCGATTCGCTCGAGATTTTTTTTCGCATCGGCCCAAGAAATTGATGCCTCGTTTAATGCAGCCGAAGCAGAAGCACTACCGTCAATTGTTGTTTTTGCTGATTTTTCATTGGCAATGGCTACATCTAGTGCTGCTTTTTGGGCCTCTAATGCGGCCTGTTGTAATTCAACCGTTGTTCTGAGGTCACGGTCATCAATCTTTCCAAGGGTCTGCCCTTTTTGGACCTGGTCACCTTTTTTGATATTGAGCGAAATGAGCTCCCCGGACATTTTCGGCATAACTGTAACATTCGCATCTGCCTTCATCGTCCCGACAATCTCTTTATCGACCGTTAAAGAGCTGTTCGTTATTTTGGAAACCTTGACGGGAGTCTGCTTTTCCTCCTGCGATGCCTGGTCAACTGGTTTTGCAGCACATCCAGATCCGGCTAAAGCAATTGAGGCCGCCGCCAAGAAAACCATCCCCTGTTTCAAATGCCTTTTTAAAGGACGTTTCATAAAAAATCTCCTTCCATGTTTGAGTAAAGATCAAATGCGCCTTGGCGTATTTGCGCCCAGATTTTTTTCGAGATTACTCGAAAAATTACCTTTAAAAATCGGTGGCATCCGCCGGAGGCTTTAACTTTATT
>JAENZK010000339.1:0-3452 GCA_016841285.1 Guptibacillus hwajinpoensis
TTATCGTAGGGAGGAGACCTGAAGTTTGCTAGGCGATAGGCGCTGGAGCTAGACACAGAAAAGCGGATAAAAAAGAAGGGTACCTTTTAAAAAGATACCCTTCCGTTTGTATATATTAGTTAAATACTTTTTCTTTAAATTGTGCAAGCTTTTCTAAAGATGATTTGTCAACATCTTGGTGTAAGCTGTTACCGTGTGAATCCATTGTTACAACCGCTTTGAAGCCTTTAACGCTTAAATGCCACATTGCTTCAGGAATACCGAATTGCGTTAAGTCAACTCCGTCAACTGATTCGATACAATCCGCATAGTATTGAGCTGCGCCACCAATTGCATTTAAGTATACACCGCCATGCTCTTCTAACGCTTTCAATGTTTTTGGACCCATACCGCCTTTACCGATTACAGCACGGATGCCGAATTTCTTCATGATATCACCTTGGTAAGGCTCCTCACGAATACTTGTTGTAGGTCCTGCAGCTTTAACATGCCATACACCTTCGTCATCTTTCAGCATTACTGGACCACAGTGATAAATGATTTGACCATTTAGATCAACTGGTGCATCATGATCATTTAAGTAATGGTGGATCGCATCACGACCAGTGTACATTCTGCCATTGATTGTTACAACGTCACCAACTTTTAGTGAACGAATTTGTTCTTCAGTGATTGGTGCTTGTAGAACTACCTCACGAGATTCACTTGCAGTTTCAGATGCTGCAGCGACTTCCTGCCCGACTTCTTTTTTGAAATCAACATCATCGCCTTCTAGATAATGCCATTCAGTAATCGCACCTGTTGCAGGATCAAGTTTCACACCTTGACGGCGGAATGCCCAACAGTTGTAAGCTACAGATACATAGAAGCTTGCAGGAATACGGTTCATTGAACCAATTTTGCAACCTAATAATGTAGTTTCGCCACCAAAGCCCATTGTACCGATGCCAAGTTTGTTAGCATTTTCCATTACATAATCTTCTAGTTTGCGTAAATCTTCATTAGGATTTACATCATCAACGTTTCTGAACAGTTGTTCTTTTGCAAGGTCATAACCAGAGCTGCGATCTCCACCAATTCCAACTCCAATAAATCCAGCAGAACAGCCCTGGCCTTGTGCTTGGTATACAGAGTGCATAACGCACTTGCGGATACCGTCTAAGTCACGGCCTGCACGACCAAGACCTTCTAATTCACACGGTAGGCTATATTGAATATTTTTATTTTCACAGCCGCCACCTTTTAAAATGAGGCGAACATCGATATAATCTTTTTCCCATTGCTCGAACTTAACAACAGGTGTTCCTTCACCTAGATTATCGCCAGAATTGGCACCAGTTAAAGAATCTACTGAGTTTGAACGAAGTTTTCCTTGTTTTGTTGCTTCTGCAACCGCTTTACGGATAACCTCTTTAATGACTAATTGGTTAACACCAATTGGAGTTTTCACTTTGAATGTTGGAAGTCCTGTGTCTTGACAAATTGGTGAGACATTTTCCTCAGCCATCACAATATTATCAGAAATTGTATCTAATGAAATTGCAGATCTAGTACCAGCACTTTCACTAAGTTTTGCCTTATAAACAGCGCGACGTGCATCTTTTGGTAACTTAGTAGATGTTTCAACAACTAATTTGTACATACTATCAAATAATTGTTCCATTCCAGTTCCCCATTCCCCTCTTTTTTGATAAAACAATTCTGAATACACTTACTCCATTCCCCATTATAATACTTGTCATATTTTTTAGAAACCCTAAAAAACAAGGAAATAATTCAAAGATTGCACATTCAATTGCTTACCAATCGGGTTTAAATTGATTGATTTTTCCTTGTAAATTATCAAGCATTTCCAAAAGACGGTCAATATCATTTACGTCCGCTTCTTCCGGATCGAGTGAGTCCAATACTTTTAGTAAAAGATTTAGACGATTTGTTAAATATTCGATCTGTTGCTTTTTATCATGTATCGCATTACCCATATTGTTAGCTCCCTTCACTTCTGATTTTAATCTTATCCAATTGCTGTTTTTTTGACAATTAGAAAAAATAAAAGGACTTGTATCGAATATCGGAATCCACTACAAGTCCTTTTGTATTGTTGTTTTTCATTTAGGTGTATCAGATGTAACAAATTTAAAAGATAAATGGTCCTGAACCGGGATCCAAGCTCCAATACCCTGCTGGGTCACATTTTTAATATTAAGCTTAGCTTTGCTGCCTTTGAATTCAAGGTAAACTTCACCAAACGTGACTTTTCCTTTTTCATTAACGGCTGGAGCATAGGCATATAAGTATCCAAGCTTTTTGGGAGATACATTATATACTTGCTCTTTTTTAGTTCCTTGTCCAATTACTGTATCAAACGCTAACGGTAGCTCTGTTTTCTTCATTGCTGTCAACATCATCATTTTTTGAACTTCTTCAGCATTATTAATTCTTGAAGTTAAACCACCTTTGATCACCGTTTCTTCTTCCTGTAGGTAATGGATTTTTTGAGGGCTTTTTCCACCACGGTTATCAAACTTATTCGTATTGGCAGGTTTATACTCCCAATTTATATTAGTTTCTGTCGATTCATAGCTCAATGGCCATTGTCCTAAGTAAATTGTTGCCCGGAAACCAACTGCTGTTGGTGTTGTGTTTATAGAAGATTCATTCAAGATACGTATAAGGTCCGGGTTTTGAATGGGTACATCCGCTGTTTCGAGCAATGTTTTCGCTAAATCACTTGGTTGAAGATACGGCAAATCCTGCGTTGGATTTGGGTACGTATTTTCTTTCGAGATATCAAGGACCGATTCTGGTACTTTAATTTTGTTTGTTTTTGCTTGTTTGGTATTTTCTGCGCCTATAGATCCTTGAAAACTGAACAATGTTAGAACTAGAGTAGCTACTATTACTAATGTACTTTTTAGCGCCTTCACAATAGAGACCTCCTTCGAAATGCTTATTTGTATTTTTTTCGAAGACATGGTTATTTATCCATAGACTGTATTGGAAATTTATAGATGTTGGGATAGTGAAGAATTTGTCGAAATACAATTTGAGGCGAAGCGGTGGCATAGGATTTTCCATTCTAATTGCTTTGTGGACAAGGCCAATTGCTTAGTTGGGGTTTGAGGTTTGGGTTTTGAGGTTTGGGTTTTGGAATCGTTGTGCTCTTTGATTCCCGGTTCTCTTCTCTGGGCTGGATTTCGGGAATCATTCCAGCTCTTTGATTCCCGGTTCTCTTCTCTGGGCTTGGTTTTGGGAATCATTCCGGCTCTTTGATTCCCGTTTCTCTTTTCTGGGCTGGGTTTTGGGAATCATTCCGGCTCTTTGATTCCCGTTTCCCTTCTCTGGCTGGGTTTTGGGAATCATTCCGGCTCTTTGATTCCCGTTTCTCTTTTCTGAACTGGGTTTCGGGAATCATTCCAGCTCTTTGATTCCCGTTTTTCTTCTCTGGGCTG
>JAENZK010000339.1:3462-4763 GCA_016841285.1 Guptibacillus hwajinpoensis
GGGAATCATTCCAGCTCTTTGATTCCCGTTTTTCTTCTCTGGGCTGGGTTTCGGGAATCAAACAACATTAGGACCTTACCATTTACGCATTTTCTGTTTTTGAGGACAGACCGAGCTCCTACTCCTCTTCCCCTGGCCGCATTTTCTGTTTTTGAGGACACACCCAGCTCCCACTCCTCTTCCCCTGGCCGCATTTTCTGTTTTTAAGGACACACCGAGCTCCTACTCCTCTTCCCCTGGCCGCATTTTCATCTTTTGAGGACAGACCGAGCTCTCACTCCTCTTCACTTGGCCGCATTTTTTATTTTTGAGGACACACCGAGCTCCCACACCTCTTCACTTGGCCGCATTTTCCGTTCATAAAGAATACTAGCGCACCAAACTTAAATAAGCATAGATCAACCACTTAAATTAAATGAACAAAAAGTTATTTACAGCAAATAAAACCCAATTCCCATAATCATGTAGGCAGCTAAAAGGGTAGCGCCTTCAAACCAGTTCGTTTCACCATCATTCGCAATCGCTATCGTTAATAATACTGCGGTGACCATTGAAATTAGTTCTGGCATCGTAAATACTAATGGCATTGATTTTTCGAAAAAAAGCGAAATCAATACTAATACTGGTGCCACAAACATTGCAACCTGAAGAGTTGAACCAACAGCGATTTCAACAGCAACACCCATTTTGTTTTTAAAAGCCATAATAATGGCAGACGCATGTTCTGCAGCGTTACCTACAATGGCAACGATGATGACCCCAATAAATAATTCGCTCCAGCCAAAAGTTTCAGCAACTTCTGCAAATGTATGTACTAGTTTTTCCGATACATAGGCAACCGCTAAGGTAGCGATAAATAAAACAGCTAATGCCTTCCCCTTTCCCCACTCAGCTTCCTCTTCATGTTCACTTGGAACCTCTGACTTTGATTGATAAACACCGCGATGGGTAACCAACTTAAAGAATAGGGCTGCTAAATAAAGTAGAATCAGTATAATTGAAATCCCTGAACTTAAGGCGAGTTTTTGCCCTTCAGCCATCCCTTGGGTAAAAACTTCGGGAATGACGAATGCTACGATTACCGCAAAAACCAAAAGACCTGAATTATGTCTGGCATCATATACATTAAATTCCTGGCGTTTAAACTTTAAACCACCAACAAAAAAGGATAGGCCCGCGACCAACAATAAGTTTCCTAAAACCGATCCGGTAAGGGATGCTAGCACCACACCGACTAGACCCGCTTTTAACGAAAAAATTGAAATGATTAATTCTACTGCATTTCCAAAAGTGGCATTCAA
>JAENZK010000340.1 GCA_016841285.1 Guptibacillus hwajinpoensis
GGGGGACCGTTCCCCGTAAAGAGGATGGGCCGTATTATCATGGATTGGGAGCATGTGAGCTCTTCATCGATAGTGAGGCTAGACGTGATTACAAAACGATGCCGGAACATGTGAACAACATGGATCGTTCCTTAAAAGGAAGGGTCATCGTGAATAATATGGATGAGCAATCCAGACGGGTGTTAGGAGAGTTTTTGAAAAAATTTAATCAAGAAATGTGGGACAATTCATCAGTGGAATTAAGAAAAGCATTGTTACCTGAAAAATAACCTCAAAATCCTATAAAAATTTTTTAAAAATACAACAATAGTTTCCGAAATTTTTCGACTATTTTTGAACATTCTGTGAACATCTTGAGGTTTTGCTTAAAAGAAAGTAAACTAGTAATTAGTCTAAACTCACACATAGACTAGGACAGAAAGAAACCAAGGCACCCTTTTTGGGAACCTTGGTTTCTTTTCTTTTTACCACCATTTAAATATCTTCTCAAACCAGCCTTTTTCTGGTTGTTTTTCTAAACCGTCTTTTCTGTCCTGTGGGTTATCCTCACTATTTGGCAGATGAACGGAACAATACTCTGTCGGTTCTGTGCCTTCTACAAAGTAGGTTAAGCGGGCGTTTTTGCAATCGCTTGTTGCTAGTAAGCCGTTTGCAGGGTCGACATAAGCGGGAACGACACCTTTTGGTGGTTTGAACCCAACAAATGGTTTATCCTGTAAAGTCTCCTCCATATATTTTGCCCAAATTCGTTTTGCATAGGCACGTTCGGCAACTATATCGAGCGTTTCATCCCGATCATATCCAATCCAAACCCCTGTTACGAGCTGTGGGGTAAAGCCGATCATCCAGCTGTCTGTTTTCGTTGTGCCAGATTTGCCGGCATATAGGCGTGTCAGCTGATTAGCGACCGATTGCCCAGTCACGGACGTATAGGAATTTAATTTTTTATCAAACATACCGGTCATTAAATGGGCTGTAACAAAGGCAAGGGCCGGATCTAAAATTTGTTCTTTTTCCCGTTTGTTTCGGTAAATAACCTCGCCCTTATGATTGACAACTTTTTCGATAAAAACAGGAGTGACTGATTTACCACTGTTTGCAATCATTCCGTAGGCTTTCACCATATCAATCATTTTGACAGAGGATGTACCAAGCGCCAGGGAAGGGACTGCCGTTAGATCACTCGTAATCCCAAGCTGCTTTGCTGTTTCAACCAATTTTTCAACCCCTAAAAACATATGGGTCTTCACAGCGTAAATATTGTCAGACAAGGCAAGGGCCTGGGCCAATGTGATAAAACCATTGGCATAGTAATTGTTAAAATTATCAGGGCGGTATACTGCTCGGCCCTCGTCATACGGAAAATTCATCGGTTCGCTGCGCATGGTTGTTGATGGTGTAAAACCATTCGCTAAGGCCGTGTAATAAAGAAACGGCTTGAACGTTGAACCAGGCATCCGTTCAGCCTGGGTTACCCGATTAAACGGGCTCTTTAGATAATCACGACCACCAATCAAGGCCCGTACTTTTCCGGTCTTCGGCTCCATCGACATCAGGGCAACCTGAATTTCTGATTTCGGATTGATGATATTCGCCACATTGGTTTCAGCGATTTCCTGTGCCTTCGGGTCCAATGTTGTATAGACACGGAGGCCGCCTAATTCTATTGTCCGCTCATCTAATTTTACGACATCCTTTAAAGCCAGCTTCACTGCATCTTGGAAGTAGGGAGCCATTTGCTTATGAGTAATGTCGTGATCTGTATTGAATTGTAGTGGTGCCTCGAAGGCTTTGTTTACCTCGGCTTCTGTGATGAGACCGTTATTTACCATCGACTGTAAAACTATTTTTTGTCGTGTTTTTGCTTTTTTTTCATCATTAAAAGGCGAATAATAGCTGGGCGCTTTCGGAATTCCCGCCAGCATCGCAGCCTCCTCTAATGTCAGGTCTTTTGCATGTTTGTTAAAATAATAGTTTGAGGCCGCTTCGATTCCATAGGCACCATGTCCATAGTAAATCGTATTTAAGTAGCCTTCTAAAATTTCAGCCTTACTATAGTTCGTTTCAAGCCGAACTGTATACAGAGCCTCATCAATTTTTCGCTTCCACGTTTTATCATGCTCAAGGAATAGATTGCGGGCATATTGCTGTGAAATTGTACTTGCCCCTTGAACCTTGGCCATCGCTTTAATATCGGCAATGATCGCCCCAAAAATCCGCTTCACATCGAAGCCATAATGATTATAAAATTTCCGGTCCTCAATCGAAATCGTCGCGTTAATAACCTCTTGCGAAATTTCACTTAAAGGCATCCAATAGCGGTTCTCCCCATTATGAACACTTTCACCAATAATTGTTTTCCCATCATACGCGTAAAAAATCGTCGTTTGCGGGACGGAGAGAGGCGGCGGCCCTTTCGCGATGCCATAGGTTACTAAGCTGGCAATAAAGAGAATAAATAAGATTAATAGGATCATTCCAATTACTAAAATAGCACGCAGCCATTTTCTAGTTTTATCTAGGTTTTCCTGAGTAATAAGCTCCAACAAAATCCCCCCTTTTTTGGATATTTGGGACGCGGGCCGCAATGGGCTGGTGGGCCGTGGTGTGAGCCACAGGGTCGGGTTCTGCGTCCCACCATGGTGTCCGTGTGAACCACGGGGTCGGGTTCTGTGTCCCAATAAGGCATCCAGCCGAGCCGAAGGGCCAGACCCTGTGTCCCAATCATCTGGGCCCCGGAACCCGACCCTAGTCCCAATTTCTACGAAATTTTATTAACTAGTATTGGAGGTTTTTATAGAAAATAAACATATGATGGGGATGTTAGAAAAATTTTCTTGCATTTTTGCAGTAATAATCTATACTTTTATTTTGGACTTTCGGAATTTTTTTACTATCCCAATTTAGATATTTTCTCGTCGATAGTATAAGAAAGAGCAGCGTCATTTGCCATTGTGGGCAAATAACTTGTCTTTCTAACCAGAATTTCATGTTTTTTACGTAAGACATAGGGAACATTAAAAAGTAGAGTGTTTTAGGCATTTTAGGCTTTAACGAACTTTTTATGAAAGGAATGAAGAAACTATGGAATTATGGTTTACTGAAAAACAGACCGAAAGCTTTGGAATCACGGCAAAAATTAAGCAGACTTTACATACAGAACAGACTGAATTTCAAAAATTAGATATGGTGGAAACAGAAGAATTCGGCAATATGCTGATTTTAGATGGAATGGTTATGACAACGAAGAAGGACGAATTCGTCTACCATGAAATGGTTGCTCATGTTCCTTTATTTACGCACCCCAATCCGGAAAACGTATTAGTTGTTGGTGGGGGAGACGGTGGTGTTATTCGTGAAGTTTTAAAACACCCAAGCGTGAAGAAGGCAACGTTGGTTGAAATTGACGGCAAGGTCATTGAGTATTCGAAGAAATTTCTCCCAGAGATTGCTGGTGAGCTTGATAACTCTCGTGTAGAAGTAATCGTTGGCGATGGTTTCATGCATATTGCAAAGGCCGAAAATGAGTACGACGTCATTATGGTTGATTCTACTGAGCCGGTTGGACCTGCTGTTAATCTTTTTACAAAAGGCTTTTACGCTGGAATTGCAAAAGCATTGAAAGAGGATGGCCTATTTGTTGCGCAAACGGATAATCCATGGTTCAAAGCGGGTTTAATCCGTGAAGTACAACGTGATGTCAAAGAAATTTTTCCAATCGTAAAGCTTTATACAGCCAATGTTCCAACCTATCCGAGCGGCCTATGGACGTTTACGATCGGTTCGAAAAAACACGACCCATTAGCTGTTGAAGAAGGTCGTTTCCACGAGATTGAAACAAAATATTATACAAAAGAACTTCATAAAGCGGCCTTTGTATTGCCACGCTTTGTCGAAGACTTAACAAAATAGTAGGATGCGGGGGCGAAGTGGGACACAGGGTCAGACACTCTGGCTCAGCTCGCGTGGGACACAGTTTCCATTTGGGACACAGTTTCCGACCCTGTGTCCCGCGCGGCACGAGACCCACGATTGGACCACAGAACCCGACCCTGTGTCCCGCGCGGCACGAGACCCACGATCGGACCACAGAACCCGACCCTGTGTCCCACACCGCTATACATATGAGGAGGAAAATGTAAATGAGATTTGATGAAGCCTATTCAGGTAATATTTTTATAAAAAGCCACCAGAACTTTGAAGAGAGCGAGGCTGTATTATACGGAATGCCGATGGATTGGACAGTAAGCTTTCGTCCGGGTTCTCGTTTCGGCCCTGCCCGAATTCGTGAAGTTTCCGTTGGGCTTGAGGAATACAGTGCGTATTTAGATCGTGAGCTTGAAGAAGTGAAATATTTTGATGCTGGCGATATTCCGCTACCTTTTGGTAACGCTCAAAGAAGCCTTGATATGATTGAGGAATTTGTTGATCAAGTGTTAGCTGCAGACAAATTCCCGCTTGGTATTGGTGGCGAGCATTTAGTGACTTGGCCGGTAATCAGAGCGATGTACAAAAAGTACCCGGACCTTGCGATTATTCATATGGATGCCCATACCGATCTTCGTGAAAATTACGAAGGGGAGCCGCTTTCCCATTCAACGCCAATTCGTAAGGCAGCTGAACTGATCGGACCGCAAAACGTATTTTCTTTTGGCATTCGTTCCGGAATGAAGGAAGAATTCCAATGGGCAAAAGAAGTAGGGATGTATATCGCAAAATTTGAGGTGCTTGAGCCACTCAAAGAAATTTTGCC
>JAENZK010000341.1 GCA_016841285.1 Guptibacillus hwajinpoensis
TGGATCGACATTGGCTGGTCGGTGTAGTTCATATATCATTGGTGCATTCATTTCTATCATCCCTTTGTCATTGGCTTTTTAAAATAATGTATTCTCATATGAACCTTTGTTGTTTATAAGATAACAAGTACGAGTGTGGATTGTCAATAATATTTTTGCTAATATAGATATAAGTTCACTATTAGAAAACAAGGTGGTAAATAAAAGATGGATATTGGTACTAAGATTCGTTCGATTAGAAATAGGAAAAAAATTACGATTGCAGAAATGTGTGAAGCTACAGGACTATCCAAAGGGTTCATTAGCAATGTAGAAAATAACAACACGTCCCCATCGATCAATACATTACAAACGATTGCCAGCTTTTTAGGTGTTCCATTACCTTATTTATTGCTTGAAAAGGAACAACATATGCAAGTAGTAAAAAAAGATTCGAGAACTGCTACAACACATAATAATTTAAAAATTGAGCATATCGGCTCACAAGGTGGATTAAGAATGATGATTGCGGAATTTCCTCCAGGAGCTTCAATCGGAGAACCAAATGTGCATGAAGGAATTGAAAGCCACTTGGTGTTGGAAGGAAAGGTTCTTGCGGAACAAGGTGAGGACTCTTACGTTATTGAGGAGGGTGATTCCTTCAGTTGGAATGCCTGTGTACCACATTACGTTAAAAATATTGGTGATGAAAAAGCGGTTGTTTTAATTGCTGTTTATTCCGAAAAAAACACAGAGATTGGTTAAAATTCCAACTCTGTGTTTTCTGATACTTATTTCTGAAGGAAATTATTCTGCTGCAACGTTTTGAATGCTGAATTTTTAAGAACAATACTTAAAATAATAAGACCTAATATTGCTCCAGCAATTGAACTTGTCAAAAATGCTGGAATAAAACCGAATAAAGCAGCCTCTTTCCCTAAAACAAGCGTAGCAATTGGGTAACAAACAATAGCTCCTAATATTCCCGTTCCGACTATTTCGCCCACAAATGCGAACATTAATTTCTTTGATTTTTGATACAAATAGGCTGCTAAAAATGCACCAATCATGCTTCCTGGAAAAGCAAATATTGACCCTGTTCCCATCATATTTCTTATCAATGATACCGAAAATGCCTGCATCACTGCATAAGCCGGTCCTAATAACACGGCTGATAAAACATTAATAAAATGCTGCATTGGAAAAACCTTTGCAAAGCCTAGCGGAATGTAGAATAGATGACTTGTCAAAGTTCCCACAGCAACTAGCATCGCCGTCATAGTCATCTTCATTGTTTTCGTCATAAAAAAACTCCCCTTTGATTTGTAATCTTATATTCTTTCAAATTGGCTGTGTTGTTCAATTTGAGTTGAATTAATAAGCGCTAATTGATTAATAAATTCGATTTGAAAGCTGCCCGGACCAAGTTCAGCTGCTTTGGAGGCAGCTAGTTCTGCAGCAATTCCATAGGTAGTAAGTGCCGCTACTGCTGCATGGAGCGAGTTACCTTCGACAGCTGCAAATGCACCTATAACTGTGGACAGCAAGCAGCCTGCTCCAGTCACCTTTGTTAATAATGGATGCCCATTACAAACTTTGAATGTTGATGCACCATCTGTAATGGTATCTTCCTTTCCAGTAATGATCATAGTTGCCTGGATTTTTTTAGCTGCTTTATTAGCTAACTCTATAATGTTACCACCGGTCTTACCAGCCTCTACTCCCTTTATCTCCCACTGTTGCCCTATAAGATTAGCAATTTCTGCTGCATTTCCCCTAATGAAGTTGACATTTACTTCACGGAGTAGTTGTTGGGTCGACTCTGTTCTGAATTGTGTAGCACCGACGCCAACAGGATCCAACACAACTGGAATTCCATTCTCGTTAGCTGTTTTACCAGAAATGAACATTGCTTTTAAATGCTCTCTATTTAATGTCCCCATATTTAATACAAGAGCATCAGCCGCTTTTGTCATTTCCGCTACCTCTTCAGGAGCTGATGCCATGACCGGTTTAGCCCCGAGTGCTAATAGTCCATTTGCTGTAAAATTAGCCACCACGATATTTGTGATATTATGGATCAGTGGCTTGTTTCCCCGGATTTTATTAATTAATTTGCTTGTTTTTTCTTTGTCCATACTAACTCTCCGTTTTTTATTCCCTGTTTTCGCTTAAAGTTATTGTTTTGGGAATCATACAAATGCTATGATTCTCGGTTTCGTTTTTCCGTCCTCGTTCAGGGAATCATACAGGTGCAATGATTCCCACTTTCGCTTTTCAGTCCTTGGTTTGGGAATCATACAAGTACTTTGATTCCCAATTTCGTCTTTCAATCCTGAGTTTGGGAATCATACAGGATCTCAGACTCCCAGTTTTACGGTCAAGTCCATCATTCGGGAATCAAACTAGCTGCCTACGATGACAGATCAATATAAAAAGCCAGATCCCCTAATAGGACCTGGCTTTGATAGCAAAAAGAAAAGTATGTTAACCATCTACTTTCCTACGCCGGCATAATCCGGATCAGGTCCAAAGGGTTGAAAACGCACATTTTTCTCTCAGCCCCGCATCCGGGCACCCCTAGTAGTTCTCGAATATTTCTTACTAATCATATAACTTCAATAGCAGATTGTAAAGTAACTTCATTCATAAAATTAAAGAAAACAGCCCAGGAATCCATCTTCGGATTTGGGCTGTCTTGTGCTATCACACCATAATCTTACAAATATTATTCGTAAACTCAACTGGATCGTTAATTGGCAGACCTTCGACTAATAGCGCTTGGTTATACAATAGATTTGTGTATAACGCTACCTTTTCTTTATCATTTTCGAAAGCATCCTTTAATGACTTAAAGACTTCATGGTTTACATTGATTTCTAATACTTTGTCTGCTTTTACGTTTTCATTACCTGGCATCATGCTTAATATTTTTTCCATTTCGATCGTTACTTCACCATCCGTTGATAAGCAAACAGGATGTGATTTAAGACGCTTCGAGATACGAACATCCTTCACTTTACCAGTTAAAACTTCCTTCATGTATCCAAATAGCTCTTTGTTTTCTGTCACTTCTGCAGCTTTTTCTTCTTGATTTTCCTCTTCTTCAATGCCTAAATCTCCGCTTGAAACAGACTTAAATTCTTTTTCTTTATACGTCATCAGCATCTTAATCGCAAATTCATCAATTTCATCAGTGAAATATAGAATTTCATAGCCTTTTTCAGCGACTAACTCTGTTTGTGGCATTTTATCAATTCTTTCAACAGAATCACCAGAAGCGTAGTAAATATATTTTTGATCTTCAGGCATTCTTGAAACATATTCTTCTAATGTAACTAACTTCTTCTCTTTTGAAGAATAGAATAGCAATAAATCTTGTAAAACATCTTTATGTGTTCCAAAATCACTATAAACCCCATATTTTAATTGTCTGCCAAAGGATTCAAAGAATTTCTCATATGTCTCACGGTCATTTTTTAATAAGCTTTGCAGTTCGCTCTTAATTTTTTTATTGATATTTTTAGCAATAATTTTTAATTGGCGGTCATGCTGAAGCATTTCACGTGAAATATTTAATGATAAATCTTCAGAGTCCACTAAACCTTTGACAAAGCCAAAATAATCAGGAAGCAAGTCAGCACACTTTTCCATAATTAAGACGCCGTTTGAATAAAGCTCAAGTCCTTTTTCAAATTCCTTTGAGTAATAATCAAAAGGAGCTTTTTCCGGTATAAATAAGATGGCATTATATCTTACAGCCCCATCGACACTTGTGTGAATATGCTTGATTGGTTTATCGAATCCGTAACGCTTTTCAGCATAGAAATTCTCATAATCTTCTTGAGTCAATTCATTTTTGTTTTTTCTCCAAATCGGAACCATACTATTAATGATTTGTTCTTCTATATAGTCCTCAAATTCGTTATCAGTGCCTTCCTTTGGGCGGCTAGATGTGATATCCATTTTAATAGGATAACGGATGAAATCAGAGTATTTTTTAATGATTGATTTTAATCTATACTGATCCAAATACTCATCATACTTTTCATCTTCCGTGTTTTCCTTCATTTTTAAAATAATCTCAGTTCCGACTGAGTCCTTTTCAACAGGTTCGATTGTATATCCATCAGCACCTCCAGATCCCCACTTATAAGCCTGATCACTGCCTAACGCTTTACTAATGACAGTAACAACATCAGCAACCATAAATGCTGCATAAAAACCAACGCCAAACTGGCCAATGATATCAAAACCATCTTTTGCTTCATTTTCAGTTTTAAAAGCCAATGAACCACTTTTTGCGATCGTTCCTAAATTGTTCTCCAGCTCTTCTTTAGTCATTCCGATACCAGTATCAGTGATTTTTAATGTTCTTGTTTCCTTATCAGGTACCACTTTTATGTAGTAGCTATCTTTGTCAAAAGTTAAGCTATCATCGGTTAATGCTTTATAATAGATTTTGTCAATAGCATCACTTGCATTTGAAATTAATTCACGTAAAAATACCTCATGATGCGTGTAGATAGAGTTAATCATCATTTCTAATAGTCTTTTTGATTCAGCTTTAAACTGCATTTTTGTCATTAAAATTCTCCTTTCAACAGTTTATTATAATGTTAGCACTCTATCGAACTGAGTGCTAATGACCCACCATTAAATTAAATATCATATTATCAATTGGATGTCAATTCATATACTTTCTACATTAAAACAGTAGATATCCGATAAATGATAT
>JAENZK010000342.1:0-4135 GCA_016841285.1 Guptibacillus hwajinpoensis
CGGGGTCTCTGGCCCTGTTGCAGCGGATTGAGCCGCGGGGTCGGGGTCTCTGGCCCTGTTGCAGCGGATTGAGCCGCGGGGTCGGGTTCTCTGGCCCTGTTGGGCCGCAGCTCGAAGCCGCTGTTGGGCCGCAGTTCCCGACCCTTTGGCTCGAAAAACTAGCCGGAGAATCCGACCCTGCGTCCCACTATCCCGAACTACGCTAATAGCAAGTCCCCTGTCTGGATTTCAGTTTTGGACACCATTCCCATTGCCTCCATCACTTGTTGCAGCCGCTCGATGGTTGCACCATAATACTCATTCCGTTCATCCCTAGAAACTTGAGACGAAGAAACCCCTAAACGTTTTGCTAAATCCTGCTGGCTCATTCCAAGGTAAATACGATAAGCGATTAATGCCTTGCCCAACTCGTGGAAGTTTATTATAGTATCAAATTCTCCCCTTTTAATCATTTCGTAGTAAACAACTTCCTCTTTTAGTTGCTCATGAAAAGAAATTGAAGGTTGGAGCGCTTTTTCGATTTGTTCCGGTGTAAGCCCCAAATCCTCTAACGTTTTTCTTTGACTTTCAATGAACAATTTATCTTCCTTTAATTTATCTAGTGCCTTACTATATGCAGCCTCAGTCTTTATCACTTTATGTCTCACCTCGATTCCATTATTTTCACAATTCCTTTTGGTAAAAAGCTATCCCTTGTTTTCCTAAAAGCAGCCGGAAACTGTTGTTGGTTTCCATACTCATCAAAAATTCCTGATGGTTGACCATAGTGAGGGTATAACTCAACTCTATATCGATGCCACATTGGAAGCTGTCTTTTTGTATAACCTCGGTATGGTTTACGGCTTTGACTGTCCCAAGTCCATATTTTATATGGATCTAGTGCATTTAATTTTCGTACAAGTTCGCCTGATGCCAACTCCATTAAATCACATTCAAAATATCCATCAATATCGTTAGGATGTGCCTTTTCCTCAACAAAAGAACCATCAATATATATTTTCTTAATTCCTATTTCCCATAATTGTTGTACTAATGCTTCTAATTGCTCAACCAAAAACAATCTCCATTTAATGTCCCATGGCTTACCATTTTCAGGACCCCTTATTAAAATAGATTCCCTCAGTTGATCAAGAGTTAATTCATAATCCCTTGGTGGTAACAGCCCTACTTCATTGAAAAACATACTTACAACCTCCCTCTTATTATATAATCAAATTAACAAATATGTCAATTTAACATATTTGTTATCAAAAAACTTTTTGGGGAATGAGGATGTTTGGTTGGGCCAGAGAGTCGGGTTCTCTGGCCCTGTTGGGCCGCAGCTCAAAGCCGCTGTTGAGCCGCAGTTTCCGACCCTCTGGCTCTGGCCCTAGACGAACGAGCCGGAGAACCCGACCCTGCGTCCCAGCCTTAGCGCACCAAGCCTACTACTAAATGCGTGCTATCACACTTCTTGAAATTCCTGTGATTCTTGATAGCTGCCTTACGGAAATACCCTCCATATTTTTCAACTCTGACAAAACAGCGTTTCGCTCCTTTTTGCCCATTTGTTGGAGCATTGCGACGTTTTCAATTCCCATTTGATTTAGGATGCTGATTACTTCACTATCAGTTTTTTTTATAAAATCAAAAACATCAAGGAATTCATCCTCATTGGTTTCTTCCATAAAATTTTTAAAATTTGATATTGTATCAGTTTCGTCCTTAGAAAATTGTTTTAGCACCGTATCCGTATCCACCATGCCCCCGGCGTTGAAAAATTCATGGATGCTAGTCCACTTATTTTCAAAAACATTGCTTGCCACTCCCGCCTTTAATGGGTTTTGATGGATATACCTAATGACCCTTAGAAAATAGTCTTTCGTTTCTACATTTTCACTCCTAAAGCGCTGGAAAAGAGAACCACAACGCTGATATTTGAAATTGAACCAGAGGGCATAACTGGAACTGATTCTTTTTACAATATTCGAAACCCCCTCTTCCGTTTCCTTCAGAAGTAAGTGCACATGATTATCCATTAAACAATAACTAAAAAGTTGAAAGTTACAAATTTCCTTTCGTTCTCTAATCACCTTTATGAACTTACGCTTATCGGTATCACCCTCAAAAATGATTTGCTTATTTATTCCGCGTAGCATCACATGATAAATACCGATTTTGCTTTTTTTCCTAAAATTTCTTGCCATATTAAATCACCTCTTGGAATTGGTACCTGTCCCACCGTCCAAAAGTCTATATCCTGTTTTTGGTCTTTTCTTTTTATGAAAAAAAATTAAAAAATCGTAGAAAAATAAAATAACGAGGCTGTTGCTTTGAAGTTATTTTCTAGAAGTATTTTTGTGTTGGATAAAATAAATATGTGTCCAAAATAGCGCATGAAGTTCATTCCTACGTTTTTCCCACCAAACCACTCCCTTCTATATTAATAAACACAGTTTGGCACAAATTTGATTCCCTAGCAAACTCGAGATTTTTAATTTTCAAGATAGTTTTGGCTGAAATTTTAAAAATTTACTAGGGAAAATGGAATTTTGAGTAGGAACTTTAGGAGATATTCTCAATTTCATAAATTTTTTTCGTGCCACAGGGTCGGGTTCTCCGACTCTTTTCCCCCGCGGCCTAGCCCGCCAAAGCCGCAGTTCCCGACCCTGCGGCTCCTGTGGCTCAGACCGATTTAAATAAACGTTTAATTAAGTTAGATTCCTAATCTGCCAATCTATTTCCTCACTTCCGATTTCTTGTAGATATGCATTGGCACGTGTAAACGGCCGGCTGCCGAAGAAACCTCGATTGGCCGAAAATGGGCTTGGATGTGGCGATTTTATAATGAAATGCCTTGATGATGTAATCAACTGCTGCTTTTGTTGTGCATAGGCACCCCACAAAATAAAGACTACCGGCTTCTCCCGCTGGTTCAAGGTTTCAATGACTTTGTCAGTGAACCTCTCCCAACCTAATGCCTTATGAGAATTCGGATTACCAGCCCGCACCGTTAAAACAGCGTTTAGCATCAACACCCCCTGCTTTGTCCAATCCACCAAATAGCCGTGGTTTGGGATGTAACACCCAACATCACTCTGCAACTCTTTATAGATATTTTGCAAGGACGGCGGTACTTTCACCCCCGGTTTCACCGAAAAGCTTAATCCGTGAGCCTGCCCTGACCCATGATATGGATCCTGGCCTATGATCACGACTTTTGTATCCTCAAAAGAGGTAAAGTGCAAAGCATTGTAAATATCATATTGATCAGGGTAAACTACCTGTGTCTCGTATTCTTCCTTCAAAGTTGCTCGGAGCTGCTGATAATAAGGCTTTGCGAATTCCTCTTCAAGTAATGGAGCCCAGTCATTTTTCAAAATTGCCATCTATAACACTCACTTCCTCTATTACTCAATCATTCTCATTATAGAACAACCACGAAAGATCGTGGACCCAATTCACAAAATTAAATGAACGTTTAATTAAAAATTAAGACGCTGTTGCCTGGGCCACAGTTCCCGACCCTCTGGCCCAAAGAGCCGAAGAACCCGCCCCTGTGTCCCACCTGTTGAATATTTTTTGATTTTTTGGGCAATACAGAATTAAGAGAGAAAAAAATTAGTGAGGTTGAAGTAGATTGCTTGAATTTAATACGAAGGTATTGTTTGGAGCGGATAAGATCGCTCATTTCAGTACATATGCTGTAATTGCACTTTGCATTGGAATTGTTATTTTATCGATAACGTCCAGAACATATCGCTTAAGAGGACTTGCATTTATTTGGTTTATACTTGTTTTAATAGGAATAATAGAAGAGTATCGTCAATTTCTTTTGCCCGACCGGACTGCAGAGCTTTGGGATGCTGTTGCCAATATACTTGGAGTAAGCACGGGTATGTTGGTGCCCCTTCTTTTTTCAATAAAAAAAGAAGCCCTGCCGGTGGCGAGGTACTTCGTCATCTTTTTCATTATTCTTTTTCCCCTATTCCTAGGTTTAGCGGAAATCAATGAACGTCATTTTATTATTGAATCTGGGGATGTGGCGGGCCATGACGACAATGGATCGGGCAACGAAGTGAGCCAGAGGGTCAGACCCTTTGTCCCAGCGGATCATGGGGATGGGATCTTTGTTCCAGTTGACAAGAGTTTGGGC
>JAENZK010000342.1:4145-4688 GCA_016841285.1 Guptibacillus hwajinpoensis
GAACCGGACAGTAGGGCTTGCCCTAGGACCAAAGGGGGACGGAGAACCCGACCCTGCGGCTTGATCATGGACCCAAAAGAGCCGGAGAACCCAACCCTGCGGCTTGCCAAAGAACCCAAAAGAGCCAGAGAACCCGACCCTGCGGCTTGCCCAAGAACCAAAAAGAGCCAGAGAACCCGACCCTGTGTCCCGCACTACCCGGGCCAGAGAACCCGACCCAATGGCTCGCACGGCCAGGTTCAATCAAACAGTACAAACCTTTCTTCTTTTTGTATAATTTTAGCCACTGAGAATCCCTGATTTTCTATTCTTTCTACTATATTGTTGGTGCTTACCAAACTCGGATTGAACTCAATGGTGATTTTTCCTTTCGGCAATTTACTTTTGAATGAAAAAATACCGCATAGCTCCTCGATTTCCTTTTCAATTTTTGTGACGCATTTTAAACAGGATATTCCCATTACATACAATGTCAGATGATTCATTTCGCCCTCACTTCATTTTTTTGGTGGATTATTATAAGCTGATCTAGTTTCTGACTAC
>JAENZK010000343.1 GCA_016841285.1 Guptibacillus hwajinpoensis
TTCCTTTATCTCAGTCGAAGCCCCTCCAGTTTGTACGGCGATGAGCAAGGCGCTTCCACTTTTCTATTGGAAAATGATGTTTGGTATGAAAGCATTCACCTTTCAAAAAATATAGATAAAGATTTGCCAAAAAAGGAGGCATTTTTAATGAAAGGTGCAAAAAAAGCTGTAATCCAAATACTCACAATTATTGTATTTCTTTTTAGCGGATTTAATACCATACAGGCTGAAACACCTCCAAACAATCCTATCCATTGGGGGATGAAAAAAAGTCGCAACCATGAACCAGCAGATGCAGGCGAATTATTCAAATCCATACTTGCAAAATACGGATCATTTTATTTAGGTGATACAACAAAAAAAGATATCTATTTAACATTTGATAATGGTTATGAAAATGGTTATACAGAAGGTATTTTAGATGTTTTAAAAAAGAAGAAAGTCCCCGCATCCTTTTTTGTAACCGGGCATTACTTAACTGAAAACGCTGATTTAATTAAAAGAATGGTGAATGAAGGCCATATTGTTGGAAACCATTCTTGGCACCATCCTGATTTAACGCAAGTAAGTGACATTCGCTTAAAAAAGGAACTACAGCTTGTTAAAGATGAATATGAAAAAATAACAGGTAAAAAAGATATGATGTACTTGCGCCCACCTAGAGGAATTTTTAGTGAAAGAACGCTAAAACTTTCAGGAGACTATGGGTATGTAAATGTATTTTGGTCATTAGCTTTTGTTGATTGGCAAATTAATAATCAAAAAGGCTGGAAATATGCTTACGATAATATTGTCAATCAGATTCATCCTGGTGCGGTTATCCTTCTACATACAGTCTCAGAAGATAATGCGAAGGCACTGGAGAAAGTGATCGATAAATTACGCGAAGATGGCTACACTTTCAAAAGCTTAGATGACCTAATGCTTGAAAAAAGCATGCCTAAGCCGTTACTATATCAAAATTTTATGTGAGCCACAGGGTCGGGTTCTCTGTCCCGTTTGGAATCTATGCCCCATTTTAGAAAACCAGTACTTGGCATTAGCCTCGTACTGATTTTTTTGCATTTTCGACAACTATTTGCTTGATTATAAAAAATACAACATAATAGGGATAGAGAACATTGAAATGGAGTAAAAATAATGCCTAACCAAAAGCAAACAAACTCAAAATACCGAAAGCAACAAAGCCCAAGTAATCAACGAAATGACCAAAGGTCTGATAAAGCGTCCCAACTACAGGTAGGACAGGAATTTCCGCTCACTATTAAAAGACTAGGCATCAATGGAGAAGGTGTCGGCTTCTTCAAAAAGCAAACTGTATTTGTAGAAGGTGCACTACCGGGGGAAGTCGTCGTTGCTACAGCAACAAAGGTTCAAAATAATTTTGCCGAAGCAAAAGTGAAAAAGATTCGTCAAAAATCCCCGCATCGTGTACAACCATTATGTCCGATTTACGAAGAATGCGGTGGCTGTCAGCTTCAGCACTTAGATTATAAACAACAGTTAAAAGAAAAACGAGATATCGTGATCCAAGCCCTAGAAAGACATACAAAGCTAAACATAGAGCAGCTTGATATTCGTGATACGATAGGAATGGAAAATCCATGGGGATACCGTAATAAAAGCCAACTGCAAGTTGGACGAGATGATCAAAAAGTGTTAGCAGGTTTATATGGCTTAAATTCACATAAGTTAATAGATATATCTGACTGTATGGTTCAGCATCCGAGCACAAATAATGTAACACAAAAGGTTAAACAAATTTTAGAAGACTTAAATATTCCAATCTATAATGAAAAGAAACGGAAAGGCTTTGTTCGTACAATCGTAACGAGAGTGGGTTTTGAGTCTGGTCAGATTCAATTAGTCCTCGTTACGACCAAACGAGAATTTCCAGAAGTGGATCATTTTGTTGATGAAGTTAACAAACGCCTCCCGGAAGTAAACTCTATCCTGCAAAATGTCAATGGGGATAAAACATCGCTAATCTTTGGGGATGAAACAATACATCTGCAAGGCGAAGAATTCATTCAAGAAACGTTAGGTGACCTATCGTTTGAACTTTCTGCTAGAGCATTCTTTCAATTGAACCCAATTCAAACAGTGAAGCTCTACAATGAAGTCAAAAATGCAGCACAGCTTACTGGAAAAGAAAAATTGGTGGACGCATACTGTGGAGTCGGAACAATAGGACTCTGGTTAGCGAAAGGTGCATCTGAAATTCGAGGCATGGATACGATTGAAGAGTCCATTGTGGATGCTCGTGAAAATGCTGCCAAACATGGCTTGGAAAATACGTATTATGCCGTTGGTAAAGCAGAATACTGGCTGCCTAAATGGGAAAAAGAAGGCTGGCATCCTGATGTCATTGTAGTCGACCCACCACGAGTAGGTTGTGATCAAAAATTTCTTGAGACAGTCTTAAAAATTAAACCAAAGCGAATGATCTATGTATCCTGCAACCCATCAACACTTGCAAAAGACATTCAATTTCTATCTGAATCGTATAAAGTGAATTATATTCAGCCTGTGGATATGTTTCCGCATACAGCTCATATAGAAAATGTTGCGGTGTTGGAATTAATTATGTAAGCCAAAAAAAATTTTGCCATAAATTTTCCCATTCAATTGGATAAAAGAAGGAAAACTTTGTTTTAAGCCTTAAAATTTGATTATTTTAACCCCATTTTTTATTATTATTATATAATATATTTTTCTTAAAGAAATTAACCTCTTTTTAATAATAATTACAAATGGAGAAGTTAGTTATAAAATGATGAAAGATTTACTAGAGCACTTTGGCCTTTCTCATTTTAAATAAACATTTAGGAGGAAGAGAAAAGATGGGGAAATTAGAAGGAACTAAAACAGCAGAAAATTTAAAAGCAGCATTTGCAGGGGAGTCACAAGCAAACCGCCGCTACCTTTACTTCGCTGAAAGAGCTGATTTAGAAGGTGTTGAAGAGGTTGCAAGCCTGTTCCGCAATATTGCTAACGGGGAAACAAAACACGCTTTTGGACATTTCGACCAATTACGTGAAAATGGTGAAGGTGACCCTGCTACAGGTCTTCCTGTGGGTACTGTTAAAGAAATGCTTGCATCAGCAATTGCAGGGGAAACATATGAGTATACTGAAATGTACCCAGGTTTTGCGGCTACTGCACGTGAAGAAGGACTTGAAAAGATCGGCGAGTGGATGGAAGTAATGGCAAAGGCTGAGCGTGTACATGCTCAACGTTTCCAAAAGTTGCTTGATTCTTTAGAGGACTAATTTTAATAAAGGCTAACTCAGAAAGCACAGGGGCCGGATTCCACAATAAACAAAAGTGTCTATATTTCTTACATATTATTTATTGTGATAGTCAGGCTTCTTTTGAGTAGGCCTCTAATACTGTTCTTACCAAAAAAAAAGAGGTGGATTATGATGACGATGACTATAACTGGACAAGATATCATACCTTTACATACATACCGTCAAGGTAGAGAAGATTATCTAAATAAAATGATACCCTATAAAAAAGCCCGCCGTGTCCGCTTAGATGACTATGTTACATTATTATTTGAAAACAAAAATACAGTTTTATATCAAATTTTAGAGTTAATACATTGTGAAGATTTAGAAGACCAAGCGGAAATTGATGAATACATTGAGATTTATTCTGGAATGCTTCCAAATGAAAATGAACTATCAGCAACACTTTTCATTGAATTGGATAATCAGTTGAAGCTACAAGATTTGTTAAAGAAGCTAAAAGGCATAGAACATCATCTATCACTTGTAGTTGGCGATGAGACCATTCCCGCTGTTTTTGAAGAAGTACATGATGACCGTGAGTTTACTACCAGTGTTCATTATTTGAAATTCCCGTTGACTGAAACTGCAAAACAATATCTATTAAATGAATCCTCTGAATCATTAACTGTTACATTAAATCTTAATCATCCTCAATTAACAAGAGCGGCGACGTTGTCTCAAGAATGTTTGAAAAGCTTACAAAAGGATTTATTATGAGGTAGAAGCAAGGGTCGAGATCTTGCGTTTTATGTATCGTAATTAAATTTGTAATTGTTCGGCTAGACGAGCATATGCTTAACTTCTTCAGCTAAATTAAATTATAAAATAAAGTTGTTTTAATTAGTAGGTAAACACCACTACATCATTATGTCTGCCATCACCACTCAAGCCATGTGGAGTACATTTCACAGATAGTTTTAAAAGAAGAAGTAGGTTGCCGATAGGGCTAATCTGCTTCTTCTTTTAATGCTGGGAAGAGAATGGATTTATAGCGGCGCCTCGGAATTTGTCGGGATTTGTAAAATTCGAGGTTATAATAAAAGCATAAAATTGTCACCTGTTTAGCGATAAGGAAGCGGAAATTATTGTACACTTAAATTAATGGAATAAATAACCTTTTATTTCGTTCTATAAGGTACATATGTGAATATATTCACAAAATTTATGTACTAGTCCTATTATGTTATTTATTGAGGAAAATATTGGCTGATACAAGCAGAAAGGAGTAAGAGGATGAGAATAGGTATACCAAGGGAAAGTAATGTTGGTGAAACACGTGTGGCTGCAACTCCTAAGAGCGTTGAGCAATTAAGAAAACTAGGGTTTGATGTTGCAGTTGAGTCCTGTGCGGGAGAGGG
>JAENZK010000344.1 GCA_016841285.1 Guptibacillus hwajinpoensis
AGTCGAAGACCCTCCAGTTTGTACGGCGATGAGCAAGGCGCTTCCGCTTTTCTAACTACCGTTTTCCTTTTATATATGGTGTTCCTGAGGCTTTGGGAGCATCCGCTCTACCTATAAATCCAGTTAATGCTAAGATTGTTAATACATAAGGGGCAATTAATAAATAGACCGTAGGTAGGTCTCTTAATCCAGGTATCATTTGCCCGGTAAAGCTTAAGCTTTGGGCTAATCCAAAAAAAAGTGCTGCCCCTAATGCCCCGATCGGATGCCATTTTCCAAAAATCATCGCAGCAAGTGCCATAAAGCCTTGTCCACTAATCGTAGCGTGACTAAAGTCCCGAGAAATAATCAAAGCATATACAGCACCACCAATCCCACCTAGGGCACCACTGATCATGACAGCAATATATCTCATTCTTGATACATTAATACCCATTGTATCTGCCGCTAGTGGGTGCTCCCCAACAGAACGTAAGCGGAGACCGAAGGGAGTTTTATAAATGACATACCAAGAAAGGATCGCGACTACTATGGCAATATATGAAGTTACGTAAGCATTGCTAAAAAACAATGGTCCTATGATCGGAATGTCAGATAGGAATCTGACATCAATTTTATTAAAAACAGCATCAGAGGAAATTTGATCTGTTTGCCCTTTGCCATATATTTTTTTTACTAAAAATAATGCACCTCCAAGGGCAAGGAAATTAATAGCTACCCCGCTGACAACTTGATCAGCTCGAAAAGTAATCGATGCTACTGCGTGGATTAATGAAAACAGGGCACCGATAATCATCGCTGCTAGGACAGAAAGCCATGGAGTAAGGCCACCTAAACTAGCAGCAAACGTTAAATTAAAAACAATACCTGTAAACGCCCCAACGACCATTAAGCCTTCTAGCCCAATATTGACAATACCTGACCGTTCACTAAACACTCCACCTAAAGCTGTAAAAATAAGCGGAGCAGAAAAGAAAAGAGCAGAAGGGATGATGATTGCTAATATCTCCATAAAACCCATTTACTTTCCCTCCTTCTTCAAGCGAGCCAGTACGAGACGAATTAAGTAACTCGATGCTACAAAGAAAATAATTAAAGCAATGACAATATCCACTAATTCAATGGGCACACCAGCAGCTGAAGGCATTTCTAACGCTCCTACCTTAAGTGCTCCAAAAAGGATTGCAGCTAAAATAACGCCAAAGGCTGTATTTCCACCTAGTAAAGCAACGGCAATTCCGTCAAAGCCAACTCCTGTAAAGCCAGATTTCACAGAAATATTTTCGAAGGTTCCTAAACCTTCCATTGCACCTGCAACACCTGCAAAAGCCCCGGAAATCACCATTGATAAAATAATATTTTGACTCACATTCATACCAGCATACTGTGAAGCATGTTGATTAAAGCCAACAGCCTTTAATTCATAGCCTCTTGTCGTCCTTTCGAGCAAAAACCTCATTAGGAGAGCCGTTAAAACCGCAACAATAATGCCATAGTGCATGGTAGAATAATCAGTAAGTCCCTGTAAGAATGGGGACCTTAGTGAGGCTGAAGCGAATATTCTTTCAGATTTATATCCATGATCAGATAAAACAGAGCGAATGATGGCGTTTACAACATATAACGCAATGTAATTCATCATAATCGTCACAATAACTTCGTGAACTCTAAACCTTGCTTTTAAAAAACCAGGAATAAATCCCCATATTGCTCCTGCAAAGGCAGCGGCAATAATCGCTAAAGGCAAATGAATGATTTTGGGAGCTTCTATGCCTACCCCTACCCAAACTGCAGCAAGCCAACCTACCATTAACTGTCCTTCCACCCCGATATTAAAAAGACCAGTACGAAACGCAAAAGCCACAGCAAGACCAGCCAAAATATAAGGGGTGAGTTGTCTAATTGTTTCACCAATGTAATACCGGTCACCAAATGCACCAGATAGTAAAGCACTATAGCCACTAATAGGATTAAACCCACTAACAAGCATGACGATGGCTCCAACCAATATTCCTAATAAAACAGCGAGTATCGGCACAAGTACATTTGTTAAGCGATTATTCATGAAGAAACACCTTCTTCCGCACGCTTACTCCCAGCCATCAGTAAACCTAATTCTTGTTCCGTTGTTTGTTTCGGATCCACCGTTGCGACGATTTTACCTTCGTAGATAACGGCAATTCGGTCGCTTACATTCATTATTTCATCAAGTTCAAAAGAAATTAACAGGACAGCTCTGCCATGGTCTCGCTGCTCAATTAACCTTTTATGGATGAATTCAATTGCACCAACATCAAGTCCACGTGTTGGTTGGGCAGCAATTAATAATTCAGGATCACGGTCAACTTCACGGGCAATAATCGCTTTTTGTTGATTTCCTCCCGACAATGCTCGTGCCAATGTATATTCATCAGGCGTTCTGACATCATATTCTTCGATAAGCTTCTGTGCCTTTTTGCTTATTACATCGAATTTTAAAATGCCATTATTCGAAAAAGGCCGTTTATAATATGTCTGCAACACCATGTTCATCCCAATTGGATAATCTAAAACCAAACCATGTTTGTGTCTATCCTGGGGTATATGAGCGAGCCCTGTTTCCGTTATTTTCCTTGGCGGTAGGTTCGTTATGTTTTTATCATTTAATGAGATAATCCCTGCATCAGCCTTCGTAAGCCCAGTAATCGCTTCTAATAATTCTGTTTGACCGTTGACATCGACACCGGCAATACCCAATATTTCACCTGCGTGGACTGTTAAATTCAAGTGATCAACAGCTGTGACCTCTCTTGAATCTTTAACAACTAAATCTTCAATGATTAATACTTCTTTTCCCGGAGTTGCGGATGTCTTCTCTGTCTTAAAGGTAACCTCACGCCCTACCATTAAGGCCGCTAAATCATTCGGATTCGTCTCGGAAACATTGACTGTTTTTATACCCTTCCCTTTCCGAATGACAGTGACCCGATCACATACTTCCATTATTTCTTTTAGTTTGTGAGTAATTAAAATGATCGACTTACCTTCCTTGATTAAATTCCGCATAATTTGAATTAACTCTTTTATTTCCTGCGGTGTCAAAACGGCCGTTGGTTCATCAAAAATTAATATCTCTGCACCACGGTAGAGGGTTTTCAAGATTTCCACCCGCTGTTGCATGCCGACTGAAATATCTGATATTTTGGCAGATGGATTAACGGCTAGTCCATATCTCTCTGATAAAGCTCTAACCTCCTCCTCCGCTTTTTTAATATTAATTTTTCCAGCCTTTGTGGGCTCATTACCTAAAATAATATTTTCAGTTACAGTAAAGATATCGATCAGCATAAAATGCTGGTGCACCATGCCAATCCCAAGATCATTGGCTACATTCGGATTCGAAATGTTTACATTTTTTCCATGAACACGGATTTCCCCGCCATCTGGCTGGTATAATCCAAACAAGACATTCATTAGTGTTGATTTTCCCGCGCCGTTTTCTCCTAGAAGTGCATGGATTTCTCCCTGTTTCAACTGTAATGTAATATTATCATTGGCCACAAAACCACCGAATTCTTTACGGATATTTAGCATTTCGATTACATATTCACTCATGTACCTCACTCCTCTTAAAAGTACAAATCCAAACAATCGAAAGAGATAAAGCGCCTAGATATCCATTAGGCGCTTCTTATTTTCCGATTATAATCATACTTCAAATTTATCGTACTCCGCGCGAGTGTGTGGTACTTTAATATCCCCATTAATAATTTTCTGTTTCCAATCATCCACAGCTTTCAACACATCATCTGAAAGATTCTCTTTAGAATCAGCAATGCCGACACCATCAACATCAAGACCATATTCGAGCACCTGGCCACCAGGGAAATCCCCGTCCATAGTCCGTTTCGCTAAATCTTGAACAGCGACATCTACCCGCTTAATCATAGATGTAAGCGTAACGTCATTTCCATGTTCCAGTGCTTGGTCTTTGTCAACACCAATGACCCATAATTCACGATTAGGATCCTTTGTTTTTAAATCTTTCGCTTCAGAGAAGATACCATTCCCAGTTCCACCTGAAGCATGATATATAATGTCAATGCCAGAAGCATACATACTTGCTGCTATTTGCTTACCTGAATCAGCTTTGGTAAAAGAACCAGCATACTGCACTTCAACCGTTGCGTTAGGATTCGCAGCTTTAACGCCAGCTCTGAAACCACTTTCGAACTTCTCGATTAGTGGAGACTCTACTCCGCCAACAAATCCAATCTTATTCGTTTTTGTTGTTAAACCCGCAACTACACCCGTTAAAAAGGAGCCTTCATGCTCTTTAAAGGTGAGACTAGCCACATTGGGTTTTTCAACAACACTATCGATGATAGCAAACTGGGAGTCAGGCTTTTGGTCGGCAATTTCTGATATCGCATCCGTCACTAAATAACCTACTCCAAACACTAGCTTATAGCCACTTCTTACGCGCTTATTTAAGTTTGGGGCATCGTCGGCGTCACTAGTAGACTGCAAATATGTATAGTCTTCGCCTTCTTTAAGTTTATTTGTCTTATCAAATTCCTTTATTCCTTCCCACGTTAACTGGTTGAAGGATTT
>JAENZK010000345.1 GCA_016841285.1 Guptibacillus hwajinpoensis
CTTTTGAATTATCTTCTTCAATGAACATTACTTCACTTACCATGCCTGGCTTTAATTTTTGTTCGGAATTCGCAACTGTAATTTCGACTGGATAGCCCTTTCCTTCTTCGCTTACTGGGCTAACATTGCTGATTTTTCCGATTGAAGAAATATCAGCAGCCGCTGTTTTTACTTGAACAGTGCCACCTACGCTAATCGTATTTATTTTTTCAGCCGGTACATAGACTAGCACTTTAACATTACTAATATCCGAAACTACGACTGCCGCTGTTTGCGGCCCTACAATCTCCCCTACCGCACTGTTAACAGAACTGATTGTCCCTGCAATAGGCGATACGATGGAGGCTTCTTCAAGGTTATGATTTACGATTTGTGCAGAGGCCTCGGCTTGTTTCAACTGTTCTTCACTGACCGATACCTGCGGATTATCTTTTGCAATTTGCAGCTGTGTTTTGGCGTTATTATAAGCTACCTGGGCTGTCGCAAGTTTATCCTGGGTTGTTTTTCTACTAACCTCAACTGACTTCATAGCGGATTCTGCTGTTACAAATGCGGTCTCAGCTTGTTCCAGTTGTGCCTTTGATACCGCACCTGCCGCAAACAGTTCTTTTGTACGGTTCAAATTAGTCTTGGCATCAGCTAGGTTTTTCGCAACTTTTTTCTCTGAAGCATTAATTTCTTCTAAACTATTTTTTAATTGTTCCACCGTTGAGGCCGCTTGGTTCAGCCCGTTCTCTGCTGCAATCACACCTGTTTTATAGCTTGATTTTGCCGCTTCAATTCCAGACTTTGCCACTCCTAATGCCGCCTCTGATTGGAGTGATTGGTTTTTCAGATCCTGATCCTCTAAGGAAAATAATAGATCTCCTTTTTTCACCGTCATCCCTACCTCTGCAGGCATGCTTGCAATTCGGCCTGAGAGCTTCGGAACAACCGTCACTTCTTCATTCGCTTGAACAGTCCCGGTAAAAATCGGGCCGTTGTTTAAAAATCCTTCATAAGCCGTCGCTGTTTTTACATTTACAGAAACCTCTTGGCTTGAAACTTCAATCACATTAGAACTGCAGCCAGTTAGACCTGGCGCGGCCACTAATAATAGACTTATAGCAGCAAATAGTGTTTTATTTTTCATTCGCAAATGACTGCTCCTTTCGTTCACTTCATTTTTTAAGCCGGAATTTTGAGCCACAGTTTCCGACCCTGTGGTCCAATTGAGTCGGATTGAGCCGGAGTTCCCGACCCTGTGGCTCAAACCCCGATCCTCAGGCTCAAACCAGCCTGGGCGGGACCCTCAAAGCGAGCCACAGAACCCGACCCTCTGGACCACCAGCGGGCCCTCAAAACGAGCCACAGAACCCGACCCTCTGGACCACCAGCGGACCCTCAAAGTGAGCCGCAGAACCCGACCCCATGGTCCGCTTCTTACGTGCTTTGTGGTTTGACTTTACGTTTTTTAAATAGGAATACTAGTGGGATGCATAGAAACAACGGGAGGGAGGAGACCCAGAAGGTGTCGCCTATGCCTCTTGTTGTTGCTTCGAGTTGGATGAGGCTGCCTATTGTTGAAAAGCTAAGCCCCGATGAATCCCCTAGTTGAAAAACGGACGGGTTGTCGAGTGTAATATTCTCCGCAATATGACTGCCATGTAGAGCCGCCCGTTTTTGCATGATCATCGTTAGTATCGCAATCGCCATGGATCCGGCCACTTGTCTAACTAAATTCGATAACGATGACGCATTCCCGACTTTTCGCGGTTCGACCGCGTTCATTCCTGCTGTTGAAATTGGCATCATGCATAAGCCCATCCCAATCCCGCGCAATACAAGAACGGGAATAAGCCAGCCATGTGGTGTATCAATCGTTAATGCATGAAGCTCGTAGCTCATTACACTAAGAAGACTAAGACCCACAAGCCCAAGCGGAATGACGCCAATTTTATCAAAAAGCTTCCCTGCAATTGGCATCATAATCGCCATCGCAATCGCTTGTGGCATTAATAAAAGACCCGTATCGACTGCCGACATTTGTTGAATATTTTGTAAAAAAATCGGCATCAAAAAGATTCCGCCGAATAGGCCCACCGTTACAAGGCTGGATGCAATGACACTCAGTGTGAATGTAAAATTTTTAAAAAGCTCCAAATCAATAATCGGGTTCTCTTTCCCTTTTTCTACCCAAATTAATAGAATCCCAGTGGCGACGGCAATATACAATAGGAACACAATCTCAAATGACGTCCAGCCCACTGAATTCCCGTTACTTAGGGCATAAAGAAGAGTCGCAGCCGATGTGGCTACTAGGAAAAAGCCCATAAAATCGAATGTTTTCGTTCGATCAATTTCCGTTTCTTTTAATAAAATACTAACCATAAAAAGTGCAAACAACGCGACCGGAATATTGATGATGAAAAGAAAACGCCAATTAAACCATTCAATTAAGTAGCCGCTTAGCGTCGGGCCAACTGCGGGTGCAACCATGGCTGATATCCCCCACAGGCCCAAAGCCATCCCGATTTGATTTCTTGGTACAATTTTGTAAATGATCGCCATACTGATCGGCATGATGACGCCGCCGCCCAAGCCTTGGAGAACCCTGGCGATAATTAGGGTTGTGTCACTCCAGGCGATGGCACATAAAAAAGCTCCAAACGTGAACACCCCTAATGATAAAAGAAAAAACTTCTTGTATCCCAATCGATCGCCAGCATAGCCTGTAATCGGAATGATTACCCCAGAGGCAAGCATATAACCGGTCAAAACCCACTGGATTTTATCCTGGGTCGATCCAAATACGGTCATCAACTTTGGAATCGCCACATTGATTAAGCTGTTATTTAAAATAGCCACAAAGGCCCCGATAATAATCGCAATTAATGGCAACCAAAACGATGGCTGCTCTTCTTTAGGAGGTAACGCTGCTTGTGTTAAATCATTTCCCATGCTAGGACCTCCCCTTATTTGATCTTAATTTTTACAACAACATTGGATCCCGGAATTAACTCTAGATCCTTTGGTTTAAAAACAGTAATCTCAATCGGAATACGTTGTGTGACTTTATTGAAGTTCCCGCTTGTATTCACAGACGGTAATAAGGAAAAAGTTGAATTTGTTGCTTTTCCAATTTTGCTAACTTTTCCTTTGAGCTTTTGCCCACCTAATGCATCGATCGAAACTGTGACATCTTGCCCGGCTTTTATTTTTCCAATATCAGTTTCTTCAATATTGGCGGACACATGGAGATCGTTTAAATCCATTACTAAAGCAATCGGCTGTGCAGGTGATGCCAGTTCGTCCGTCTTGGAAAATACCTTGACAACGGTCCCGCTCACCGGTGCTTTGACAACGGCTTTATTAATTGAACTTGCATCAAGATTGGCGGTATCAAGCTCGGCCAACGTTTGATTTTCCTGAACGCCCTCACCCTCTTCTACAAAAACATTGGAGATTTCGCCGGTAATTTGCGGAGAGGCTTTATACAAATCCCCTGCAAATCGAGCATCCTCCGTTTTCACATAATGCGCACTTTGGTACCAGTAGTAAAATCCAATTCCAATGCCGGAACCGATGATTAAAATTAAGATCAAGATTAATGATTTCTTTCGTTCCATACTCCCACCCTGTCTGTTTTATTTTGTATAAAAAAATTATTTCGAAAGCGAAACATTCTGGAACATGGGGACGGTTCGCCTGTTCCAAACATTTTATTTCGAACACGAAATATTATCCCATTTTATACTCGGAAACTTTTTTTTTCATATGATTGGCCAATTGCTCCAACGAACGGATTATCTGATCGATACTTTCTTTTTCCAAATCATCAAATAAAAGGGAAAAAAATTCTTCTTCAAGCACTGGCATTTTTTTGCGTAAAAGTGCTAGTTTTTCTGTCCCGGCCACCCAGACAATTCTACGATCCTTAGAATCTCGAATTCTAGTAACATAACCATTTTTTTCCAAACGGTCAATAATGCTCGAAACCGTACTATTGGCAAGCTTAACCGTTTCACTAATCGAAGATACCATCTGCGGCTCGTCCTTAATACAGCGACAAACCAACACCTGCGGCACAGTTAAATTCGTATCTTTAATTTCATATGTAATCAGGTCATAGTAAGCTCTATTAATATTACTAATTTGTTTTCTTATGCTATACGTATGTGTATTCATAACCCTGAAATCGAGGCCGGCTCTCCTGTATTGAGTCCCCGTTCTCAGTCCCTCAGCCTCCTTTTACTAATGTGATAATGTGAGATATTTCGCATACGAATGATTTTCTATTATACCAAGTTTGGATAAAAATACAAATAAAAAGTTTTTGGGGCAGGGACGCGGGGGCGGGTTCTCTGGCTCATTTTTCAGGGAGCTGGGACATGGGGTCGGGTTCTCTGTCCCGTCGTTTGGCGCTTCGTTGGTGTTGCACGAGCCACAGGGTCGGGTTCTCCGGCCCGTCGTTTGGCGCTTCGCTGGTGTTGCGCGAGCCACAGGGTCGGGTTCTCCGGCCCATCGTTTGGCGCTTCGCTGGTGTTGCGCGAGCCACAGGGTCGGGTTCTCCGGCCCGTCGTTTGGCGCCTCGTTGGTGCTGCACG
>JAENZK010000002.1 GCA_016841285.1 Guptibacillus hwajinpoensis
TACGGAAAGACCTTTATCAAGCAGAAGAAGACTGGTATCAGACGTTTATTGATTTATTTACTATTAAATGGCGACCAGCCATCTCCTTGAACGTCTCAACGATTGAAAAATCAATGAAGGAGCTTAAAATTTTGGCAAAGCGGGAGGATATCGATGAAGATATTCGAGAGGAAGCCAATCAATTAATCGAAAAGCTTTATTCCTGTTTAGCCTATTACCGGTGGCTTAGTAAGCTTGTGGATAGCTTCGAATCACATGAAATATTTGAGTTTATTCCTCGACCTGATGAAACAAAGTAACAAAAAGCACTTTCGCCTTTTTTGGGAGCGAAGGTGCTTTTTTGTTATTACTATCCTATTTCTCCTTCTGACGAATCTCATTTAAGCGGTGCAGCCAATCCTGATAATACTGCTTTTGAGATTCAACACCGTATTTAGCAGTGATTGTCTTCCATTCTTGTGAAGTCTTTTGTAAAGCTTCCTCTGGAGAAAGTCGGCCAATTAACGCAAGGCCAATATTACGATCAAGACTTTGCATATAATCCCAGCTACCTGGAATTATTAAATCTATATTTGTATTTATAAAGCTATTGTAGCTTGTATCTAGAAAATGCTGGTTTTCCTCTTCGGAAGCAAAAGGACCTTTCCCTTCTGCAATAAAGTGGCTTTCACGATAGGGTTCCGTACCCGTCTCGTATGAATTAATAGCCCGTTTACTGACTTCCTTTGAAGTAACATACTCGATAACATCCCAAGCCTTGTCCGGATCCACACTATCCTTTGAAATTGCAAGCACTCTACCAAGGAAGCTTCCACCATGCGGTGCTTCGGGCAAACCTCTCGGTAATAACGCCCAGTCCACCTTGCCAGCCACTTGCGATTTCCAGGCCTTCTCATCATACGAGAAGCGTGCCGTATCACTCCATTGCACAATCATAGCAGCCTTTCCCTGAAGAAAGGCGTTGTTCAAATCCGTCCAATCCAACATCGCATCAGGTAAAGTATCGCTTTTTGATAACTCTATTAGGTCCGTTAAAGCTTCCACTCCAATTTCCGAATCAATAAGCGGCTCCATATCCGAGTCGAAATAGGCCCCACCCATTGATAAAAATCGCTCAACAAACCAAATATAACGCATACCCTCACCATTTAAGATAGCAGTCCCGTATAAATCGGTTTTTCCGTCCCCGTCAAGATCACGCGTTAAAAACTTGGCAATTTGATCATGCTCCTTCCATGTACTCGGTGCTTTAAGATCTACTCCAAATTTCTTTTTATATTCTTCATTATATCGCTGGAAAATGTCCCTTCGATAAAATAATAGATGTGTATCACCATCGTAAACCATTCCGTAATCATGTCCATCATATTTCATAAACATATTGCGAAATACAGGTAGAATGTCACTTACATGATCCTCCGTCAGATATGAATCGATAGGAAGCAGCATGTTTCTTTCAACGTAAAGAGGAATTTTTACCGGAAAAATAATATAAATATCATACTTTTCTTCTGTAGCAAAAAGAAATTGCTCTAGGTTTTCTGTAATCCGCTCCGGATAACTATAGCTAAGTCGTACGCCAAATCTTTTGGCAATTTCCTCTTCTTCCATTTTAAATAAAGACATCGTATTGGGGCCATCGCCGACTATTTTTAAAACGGGTAAATTACTGGTTTCCTGACCTTTTTCATTAACAGGACTTATTGTATTATTTCCGTCACACCCTGCTAATGACACTACTATTATTAATAAGGGAATGACCCATAATAATTTCATTGTTTCAACCGCCTCTCCTTTATTACCTAAATTATACATTTAATATAGGAGATGACATCTTATCATTTATAATATTACTAAAATTGTCGAATTAATTCTCAACCGTCATTATTTTGGTAGTCTAATTGTAAAAATTGTTCCTTGTTCAGTACTTTCCTTTAATAGCAAATCCCCACCAAGCGCTTTGGCCATCATTTTACTAAAGGCCAATCCTAAGCCTAAGCCGCGGACTTTATGCTTTTTATTATTCCCACGAAAAAATCTTTCGAAAATGAAAGGCTGCTCCTCTTCTGGTATTCCTGTTCCATTATCTTTTATATCAATACCAAAATATAAGTCCATTTCATAAACGCTGACCTCAATCGAACAATTCCCTGAACACGCTTGCTTCGCATTATTCAAAAGGTTCATGATGATTTGCTGTAATCTAAGCGGGTCTGTGGAAATCATAATAACATCAGTTGGTAATATTGTTTTAAGCTCAATCGTTTCCTCCTGAACAAGTTCCCATTGGTGTAAAATTTCCTGCAGACATTTTCCTAAATTAGTGGCCTCACTAGAAATCCTTACCTTCCCTGCTGCAAATGTATTAAAATCAAGCAAATCTTCAACCATCTTTTGCAGCTTTGCCACCTCTTTTTGACTAATATTTAAAAATTCTTTTGCATCCTTACCCGTTACAACATCATCCTTTACAGCTTGGATTAATCCACTTATGGCTGTAACCGGTGTTTTTAATTCATGGGTTACTCCCGCTAGAAGCTCTGTTCGTAATGATTCGAGTTGCTGTAGACGGGTGGCCATTTCTTTAAAGGAATATAATAGTTCATACATTTCCTTCTCTTTTACTTTCTGATCAAGTTTTATATCATAATTCCCATGGACAATTTGCCCAGCAGAATGAGCCACATTGCTAATTGGTTTTAACAACTTCTTTAACAAAAAGTAAATTACCGCCCAACCTAAAAGGGCCAAACTGCTAAGCATAATAAACATCAACTTTAGTTCTTCCGGGCTGCGCTTAATCTCATTTTCTTGTAAAAGGATTAACACCCAGCCAATACGTTTATTACTTTTTATAATTTCTTTTGTCACAAGATAAAAATCTTCTCCTCTGGAGATCGAAACCTTTTGTACATTTTTATTATTAGAATGAGCTATGATTTCATTGAAGTTAAACATCGAGTAAAACTTATCTTTCATCCCGTAAACAATGTTCCCATTTTCATCAGCAACATAAATGAGCGGTTTTCCTTCTAATTTTAAAAAGCGGAAACGATCATCAATGACCCTTTGTAAATATAAATTGGGCAGTACAAGCCCATCCCAATCTGTAATTCTTCCTGCAATTTCTTCTGCCGTCATTTCTAATATATCTAGGCGTTTTTCTGTTGCAGTATGTCTGATCCAAAGCGTAGAAATAACTCCTATAATAATTAAGCCGATGCATAATGTTAGAAAATAACGTGTTGTCCAATAGCGAATAAGGGAAGGCCGTTCATCATTTTTCTTTAACACTGAATTGATACCCCAATCCTCTTAAAGTTTTTATTTCTCCTTCTGTTTCCGGCCAATTGGATACCATCTTTCTTATTCTTTTTATTGCCAAATCTACAGCCCGGTCGCTGCCCTCAAAATCAATTCCCCAAACATACTCAATTAGTTGCTCTCTCGTGAAGGTTTGATTCGGGTGCTTTGCCAAAAACAAAAATAAAGATAAATCACGAGGTGGGAAGGTTAACTCAATCCCATTTAAAAAGACTGCATGGGCTTGAAAGTCTATCTTTAAACTACCGTAATAAACGATTTGATCATTTTCGATAATTTGAGTAGAGCGGCGCAACACAGCGGTCACCCTAGCAACAACCTCTTCGCCTATAAATGGTTTTGATAAGTAATCATCCGCACCTTGGTTAAAGCCGTTCAACTTATTATCAATATCTCCGAGCGCTGTCAGCATGATAACTGGAATAGAGCTTCGTTCCCGTATATATTGCAATACACTCCATCCATCTAGATCTGGAAGCATGACATCTAATAAAACCAACAATGGCTTGTCATGTTCAAACTTTTCTATTGCTTCTTTTCCACTAAAAGCCTGCAATACACTATAGCCATTTTTCTCTAGATAGGCCTTTAAAACAATAGAAATAGCAAGTTCATCTTCAACAACTAAAATCGTTTTCAATTAGACTCCCTCATTTACTTTTACTATGTCAATATGTCAATCATAACATTTTAGTATGTCAAGTAAATGTCAAAAAAAGAGGCAACCTAACCGGCCGCCCCTTACATAGAAATTCTTTAGTTTTTTATACGCATTTGATCATATTGTTCCAGGCAAACTTTCGTGTCAAATAAAATCCGCTTTGCAAATGCATGATAAATATCAAGACCATTTTCTGTCTGACTGCAAAATTTATAAACTCCATCCAAATAGACATTTACCCCTGCTAAAAACCACTCAGGCTTTAGACCAATTCTAAAATGGGTTTTCCCTATTTTTTGGATAAACATGATATATAATTCATCAATGTTTCTTGAAAACAAATGATTAAAATAGATGGTTTGTAATTTTGTTAAACGGTCAAACGTTGTAAATTCAATAACAATATTGGATAAAGCTTCGTTTTTTAAAATTCTTGAGTAAAAATCTACAACTACCTCATTCGCATATTTTTCAAAAAAATCTTTTTGGTTATGTAGAAGCTCTAAATGCTCATCTTTTAAGCCAATATAGTTAATAATGTCGTTCCATTTTGAATCAACTTGTATAGTCACTTAAAGACACATCCTCAAAAAACTTAACTATCTTTATTATAGCTAAGGATTCTTGGGATTAAAACTAGTATTTAAAAATAACATAGTTTTTGCTATATTCATATATTTTACTGTAAATATAGTATAAACCTTATTTTGTATTAAATAATTCCTCAATATTAGCAACTACTTGTTCATCAGGTTTGAAATAAATATCATCTACATAACTTGGATAAAATTCATAAACCATCTTTTTACCTTCATATAATTTCACCCAATAAGTCCAGCCTGATCTTTTCTCTTGGTTGATATCCGGAGTAAAATAGGCATCTCCCATATTTTTTATAAAACTTGATACTTGATCAGGGTCTTCAAACGTTTTCTCTTCTCCTGTTTCACCACTTTTAATTGTGATTTTGTCCACGCCCGCAAAGTCCTGGTTCGCCAAATCCATTAAAGTATATGGTTTAAGTTCAATTTCTCGTGGTGCCTCTTCTGATGAGCAAGCACTCATTACAAAGAAAACAAGAAATACAGGGACTAAACACATTCCTTTTAAAAAATTAAGTATACTGAAGCTAAATTTTTTCTCCATTTCTTCACATCCTCTACTGTTTCGATATGCACTTATTAATTTACTACTGATTTTCTATTAATGCAAAACCAAAAAATAAAGAAGGTTGTCTTAATTAATAAAGACAACCTCCGAAAATATTAGCTTAACACTACATTGTTTTGATCGATTGCAAGGGCCTGCTGGCATTCTTCCATAACGTTTTCTATTATTTGCTTTACAGGTAAGATCTCTTTAACTTCACCAACCCTGGCACCGGCAAATACTAGACCCGTTTCAACATCACCTTTTACAGAACGCTTTAATGAATCTAGTGTACAGAACTGGTAGGAACAATTTTTTAGACAATCATAGCAATGGTCGATTTTAACCTTGCCACCATCACGAATCATTCCAAGGAATGTATTTTTAATCGCTCTACCTTGTAACCCTACTGTTGTTTTAACTAACTCTAAATCTTCAACTGTAGCATCTATATACTTTTGTTTAAATGACATTGGGGCATCACATTCCACACTTGCAACAAACCGAGTTCCCATTTGTACACCGGCAGCTCCCATTTTCATTGCTTTGGCTACATCAGCACCTGTCATAATACCGCCAGCCGCAAGTACTGGAATTTTAACCGCTTCTAGAACCTCCGGTAAAATATCAAACAATGGCCGATCTGTACCAAGGTGCCCACCAGCCTCATGGCCTTCTACTACAACAGCTGCAGCTCCCAATCTCTCAGAAAGCCTAGCTACCTTAGCCGAAGAGACGATAGAAATAACCGGAACATTATATTCTCTTCCCCATGCATACATATCCCTAGATATGCCGGCACCTGAAATAATAAAGTCTACCTTTTCTTCCATGGCTGCTTTCATTTTTTCAGCAAAATCATTCATAGCAAACAGGACGTTAACTCCAATATAGCCTTTCCCATTTGTCAGTTCTCGGGCTTTTCGAATATGATATCTCATTTCTTCTGTCTCAATGCCTGTACCGGAAATAATTCCGACTCCACCGGCGTTTGCAACAGCTGCAGCTAGTCCGCTTAGAGAAATAGCTACACCCATTCCGCCTTGGAAAATTGGAACACTAGGTTTGATATGTGCGATTTGTAATTTTGGAATTCCCAAATAAAAGACCCCATTTCAAAAGATGATATCTACACTACCTTTAGCGTATCAGAGCCTTCTATTTTTTAATATAAACAAATGTCATGTTTTCAAAAAAAAAAGGTGTCAGAACGACACCTTTTTCGATTTAAGTTTATATTTGAAATTCCGGATCATTAGTGGATTTCTGCTGTTGCTGCTGTTGCTCGGTTTGCAGCTGTGATTGCACCTGGCTGATTAATGTTTGTGCTTGAGCGATTTCGTTGGACGCTTGTTTTAACGCCTCCCCACATAGGACCGTATTAGCCGCAGATTGTTCAATCGCTTGGGTAATTGAATCCTTTGCAAGGGATGAAACTGCTTCCGCCTGTTTTAATTTATTAACATCTACTTGTGCCATTTGTATTTCCTCCTATATGTGTATTTAGTACACATATAGAGTGCTTCATAAAAAATGTTTTATCCGCGTTTTTAATGAATAGATTTCTTTTTAAATCTTCCACCACGAACTTCAGCAATATCTGCTACCGCTAAAAAAGCAGAAGGATCTACTTCTTCTACAATCGACTTCAACTTTGCCTCTTCAAGACGTGAGATGACACAAAAAATAACCTTTTTATCATCACCTGTATAGGCTCCTTCACCCTTAAGATACGTGACTCCACGGCCTAAACGTGCCATTAAAGCCTCACCTATATCATGATCTTTATCACTTATAATCCAAACAGATTTAGACTGATCCAGACCTTCGATTACGATATCAATTGTTTTGAATGCAATAAAATAGGCTAAAATCGAGTACATAGCGCGATCCCATCCAAAGACAAAGCCACCACAACTAAAAATGAACAGGTTAAAAAACATAACGACTTCCCCAACAGAAAATGGAAGCTTTTTATTAATGATGATCGCAAGTATTTCCGTACCATCAAGAGAGCCGCCGTATCGAATAACGAGACCAACCCCCGTTCCGAGAACTATTCCACCAAAAACAGTTGCCAGCAAAATATCTTCAGTAAATGCTGGTACGGGATGAAAAACAGCCGTTGAAATAGACATAATGGCAATACCATATAAAGTGGAAATAGCGAAGGTCTTTCCTATTTGCTTATAACCGATAAAGAAAAAGGGAACGTTTAAGAAGAAGAGAAAGAGCCCTAAGTTCACGCCAGTCAAATGTGATAAAATAATCGAAATACCGACAATTCCACCATCCATGATTAGGTTGGGCACAAGAAAAATTTCAAGCCCGACTGCCATTAAAACAGCACCTAAAGTTAAAAACAAAGCCCGCTTTGCCACTTTGCCTTTAGTTAATTTCTGATGCTGCAGCATGCGGTTTTTTATTTCTTCAGTTAAAGTTGCTTCAGCTGTTAATAAATCCTTTTCCATCAATCCACCCCTTTTTATTAAATCAAGAAATCCGCCGGAGGCTTTAACTTTATTCAGCATGCCTTTAAACCCACGCTATATTAAGCACTAAATTGCATTAACCCCACCGCTTATGGAAGTGGGGACTTCTGCTGAATCAAGTTAATTATATCACGATTTTTGTGTCATCTAAAAAAATAAGAACAGGCGGGATTTCTCTTTTTTTAAATAAAAGTAATTCCCCACCCATTCTTATTAATGTTTATCTTCTTGCATAAAAACATTATTCCAAATCACTTGATTTCTTCCACTTTTTTTGGCATCAAACATCGCCTGTTCAACAGCTTTAAGAAAATGGAATGGATCCTCCCAAACAAATGGAATTTTAGTTCCAACCCCGGAACTTGTAGTAACAAAGCTTGATGTAGTTGACCCATCATGAGGAATCTGCAGAGTTTCAATGCCTTGACGAATCATTTCAGCAACCTGCAAAGCACCGTTCATATTAGTCTCGGGCAAAAGGATAATAAACTTTCCCCCTTCATACCGCGCAAGAAAATCTTCCGGTCTGTTTAGCATTCCTTTCACTTTTGATGCCACTTTTTTCAGAAGCTTATCCCCTTCCTCAAAACCATACTGTTCGTTGAATAGAGCTAAATGATCTAAGTCTAAAATGACTAAGGAAATTGGTTCTTGCTTTCGGACGGCATTTTTCCATTTGCGATCAAACACATCTTTAAAATATCTAAAATTTGGAAGCATAGTTAAGGAGTCAATGTAGACGAGTTGTTCAGTTTTTTCATTCACTTCATTTTTTATTTGATTCACTGCGATCTCCCCCCTTTTGAAACTATTATCTAGACTTCTTTCTACTATATATTATATTACATATTTTTCTATTTAAGTTTAAACAATGTATGAACAAACATGTAACCTTTCTTATCTTTTGACGACAAACTATTATGAAGGGGGAGATAGAAATGAAAATAAAAAAATTAAACACACTCACAATTGCAGCAGTAGTTTCCGGAACTTTTCTATTTCAAGTACCAACATCCGCACAATTGAATGTACCCATTGACTTACCAGCAATGCCAATGGAGCAAAGTAATCAACAGCAAGATGTATCAAACTTCATAAAGACGTCTGGAGTCATTTCGAAAGTAATCAATGATGATGTAAAAATGCCTGAATTAATAGTTAAAAATAAGGAAAAAACAACGGAAACCCATCTGAATATTTCAAACGAAACCCTAATATTCAATAGCGGTTCCACCGAACAACTACAAATAGATTCTGTTAAAGAAGGGCAACTTATCGATGCTTATTATGATAAGCACAAACCGATGATAATGATTTATCCACCACAAATTACGCCTGAAATTGTGATTATTAATGATGAAGACAAAATAGGATTTGTAAAGGTAGCTTTATTTGATGAAAATTTAATTAGCTTGGACAATGAACTTAAGCTTATCATTGGCGATAAAACCATACTCTTGAATGAAAAAGGCGAAACTATCAGTGCAAATGAACTAAACGGAGAAGAATTGATTGTCTTTTACACTGTTACAACAAAAAGCATGCCTGCACAAACGACGCCAACTAAAATTATAGCTTTAACAGATCTAACTAAAAAGCATATGATAGAAGAAGCGCAATTCGCAATTGGTGATGACTACCATATGGTAAATGGAACAAAAATGATTCCGATTCGTAAAGTAGCGGAACATTTCGGCTACAAAGTCGAGTGGCAAAACGAATCACAGGCGATAGAAATTCGTAAACAGAATCGTTCATTTTTAATTTCAATTGGAAAAGAGCAATATGGCTTTAATAAGAGCCTGGGCTATTTTAAACTAGCTCCAGAAATTAAGAATAGCAAGACATACGTACCTGAAGAATTCCTTGATATTTTGAATAGAAACTAAGAAAAGAGGAGTGGCTTTTTAAGCCAGCTCCTCTTTTGTTATTCTGCCCTTTAACATTTCCCTAAGCTCATTTTTACTTTTTTTATCGGTTAGAATATATAAAATATCCCCCTCTTTTATTTCTGTACTTCCTTTAGGGGTGACCATCCTATTCTCTCTTATAATGGCATTAATTAATACGTTATTGGGGAAACGAATATTTTTTAATGGCTTCCCTATTAAAAAGTGATTTGGACTAACAATAAATTCAATCATTTCAGCATTTGCTTTCCCCATTGATACAATTTCAAGTGTATGTGGTGAAGTTGGTTTCGGGATTCCTTCAAGTCCTAGCTTAGCTGCAAAATAGGAAATCGTCGATCCCTGCACTAAACACGATGTCAAAACAACGAAGAAAACAAGATTAAAAATCAATTGACTATTTTCAATTCCAGCAACAATTGGGAATGTAGCTAGAACAATTGGAACTGATCCCCTTAAGCCGGCCCACGAAATAAATAACTTTTCCTTAAAAGTATATTTAAAAAACGGCATTGATAAGAAAACAGCAACTGGTCTTGCAACTACTAGAAGAATAATGGATAACAACAAGCCCTTCCAAATAAGATCCCAATCCATTAACTGAGATGGGAATACTAATAATCCTAGAATAACGAACATCAATATTTGCATCATGGAAGCGAATCCTTCATTAAAGCGAAGAATCGATTGACGATAGGTTAAATCACTATTCCCGATTATGATTGCAGCAACATAAACAGCAAGTAAACCACTTGCATGAATTAAGGCCGTAAGACTATAAATAAGGACTGCAAAACCTACTGCAAAAACCGGGTACAGTCCACTTGAATCTAAAGAAATATTATTAATGGACTTCGTTACAAGCTTTCCAGCTATATAGCCAATTAATAAACCAATACTCATTTGCCAGAAAAAGTTACCAATCAACATCCATACATTCGAATGATCAGTTGTAAGGAATTGTATAAATGATAATGTTAAGAACACGGCCATCGGGTCGTTTGAACCTGACTCCACCTCAACAGTTGCGGACAGTTTTTCTTTAATGTTTTGTCCGGCCATTACAGCAAATACAGCTGCTGCATCAGTAGAGCCTACTATGGACCCCAATAAAAAGGATTCCAGCCATCCTACCCCTAGGATAATCTTGGCACCGAGCGCAACAATTGTCGTTGTAAGAGCAACCCCCAATGTTGCTAAGACAATCGAAGGATAGGCTACCTTTTTGACAGTTGTCCACTTTGTGTTAAGCCCGCCTTCAAACAAAATAATGATTAACGCCAAAACCCCAATTAGTTGAGCTATCTTAGGATTATCAAGATAGATCCACCCGGACACATCACTCCCAAGCACCATGCCAAGCACAATAAATAACACTAATGCCGGTACTCCCAACCTTGAGGAGAACTTGGTGGTAATAACGCCTAGAAGCAACAATATGGCTATAATTAAAATAAAATAATCGGTATTAAAATCCTGTGTAAACATACTCTTCCCCCTCTAATTCAGCTTATTTTCAAAAAGCTAAATGAAAAGAGAAGATCTTTGACTGAAATTGTACGGGTAATAACTTTTCTCTATGTTTTATAAGTGAGATAAAGGATCTAATTAGATGTAAGATGGAAATTGGAATGGATAAACATATACTATTTTTTAATAATATTAATAGAACAGAAACTGTAGGAGTAATGCTTTTGCCTTTGTTCTTTTTGGTTAATGGGACTGCATGATCGTGACTAGTAGTCATTCCTAACATTTGAGGCGTATCTTTATATTCTATATATTTAAACCCATAACTATAAAATGGCTTTAAAGTAAGAATCATTCCTATAAAGAAAATCAGGAGTAATTTCGTGCATTTTATCATTCATTCTATACCTTTCTTTCAATTTATTCACCTCTATAATTATAACATATTTTAATAAGAAGATTAAAAAAAGCGCAAGCGCCTTGCCCATCGCTGTACAAACTGGAGGGGCTTCGACTGAGATAAAGGAAACACGGCGAGCTTGCGAGTCGATGTTGACTTATCGTAGGGAGGAGACCTGAAGTTTGCTAGGCGATAGGCGCTGGAGCTAGACATTAATGTGCAAAACCTATGCTTTCTTTACTTTTAAAAAAAGGAACCCATTCCCAGAATGAGTTCCTAACGGTTCCTTCTTTATTGTACATCCTTTTCCCTTGCTTTTTCCTTTGTTGCGGCCTTCATCATACTTTCTGATTCCTTTGTTGTAATCAACGTTCTTGTTGGGAATGCAACTGATACACCCTCGGTTTCCAGGATCTCCATAATGTTAAAATTGATATCCTGCTTCACTTGTAAATACTCCGCCCAAACTGTTGTTTTTGTAAAGAAATAAAGGAAGATATCTAAACTGTTAACATTATAATTATCAAAAGTAACAAATATCGTATCCGGGTGAACACCAGGATGGTTTTTCAGCATGTCTTCTATTTTATTTATCGTATTTTCTAGTTTTTCCTTCGGCGTATCATAAGTAACACCTAATTGGAAGGTAATTCTCCGCTTCCCCATCTTACTCCAGTTCGTAATGGCCTCGTTGGCTAACGTTGCATTCGGCACAGTAACTAATGCCTGCGCGAATGTTCTAATCTTCGTGCTTCGAAACGTGATATCTTCAACTGTTCCTTCAACGGTTGGTGTCAAAATCCAATCACCGATTGAAAATGGCTTTTCTGTAATAATAATGAGACCACCAAACAGATTCCCAAGTGCGTCCTTTGCAGCCAAGGCAACGGCTACCCCACCAATTCCTAATCCTGCCACTAAACTATTGATATTATAGCCAAATTCTTGAAGAATAATGGTCAGACTAATAGCAACAATAATAAACCGTATCGTTTTTGATAAAAAAGGAATTAAGATTTCATCAATCTCAAAATTAAGCTTTTTATTGATCTTCATGATTGCGATGGAGCTAGCAGAAGCTACATTATATAATCCCCATGTAATCATAATAATAAGAAGGGATTTCATAATATGTACAAACGTTAGATTCCTTGGATCAATATAAGGAAAAAAACTCGCTGCCACATTAAAACCCACAATCACGAACAGCCACCCAATCGGCTTCTCAAAAGAAAGCCAAATATGCGAAAAAAGATCTGTCGGAGTCTTATGCGCTAGTTTTAAGATTAGATGGAAAATATATTTTGTAAAAACTTTTCTTAAAATAAGAAATAACAGAAATATCCCTACTGAGATCGATACTTCATATAAGAATTCATAATTAATGATTGTTTCCCACACAAATAAGCTCCCCTTTTAGTTGGTATCCATATTTCGACTTTACTAGTCTAACATACAGTCCCTACTATCATTCAACAAATTTGATTCTCATCATCAATGATATAAGGAATCTTTTTGGGAGCATTTTGGATTAACTGCATAAACTGCTGGGGCATATCTATGTGTTTGAATCCATATTTAGCGTAAAGTGCATGGGCATCAAATGTCACAAGGAGCATTCGGCGGACTGATTGAAGTTCAGGATGATTCGTAATAATACTCATCAGCCATTTCGATAATCCGATGCCTCGGAACTTAGGAATGACAAAGACGTCACAAAGATAAGCAAATGTTGCCAGATCCGTAACAACTCGTGCAAAGCCGACCTGTACTAATGTACCGTCTGTATTTTCTTTATAAATCCCAAAGCAAAGTAACGAGTTTTCTATCGATTTCTCAACAATTTGCCGAGGTCGATCCTTCGCCCAATAGGAGTCGTTTTTTAGAAAATTATATATGGTATTGATATCCAATAAATTTTTATCCGTCGAAATTAGAAAATTATTTTGCCTCCATTCCGTCATCATACATCCCTCTCCCCCAATTTGAGTATAAAAAAAATGGCTTTTACTAAAGCCATTTTACCACAAATTATTTAACTATTTTGACATTTATCGAATTATTAAATAAAGGTAAGATAAAGCTCATGCCCACAATAAACAGGATCGCGGCTGCTTCAAACATCATAACCAATGAAAATTGTTCTTTTAATATACCCGCCATACTCATTGTAACCACCATTGAACCTGTAAAAAGTGGACTTAGTATCCCATTTACTCTTCCGATAAACGCCGCTTCCGTACTTTGGATAATCCATGTATTGATACCAATATGAATACATGGCATCATAAAGCCAATAAAAAACTCAACAGCGAGTGTTAGCCACAAATTTGTTGAAAAACCTACGATCGCAATACCAATGGCGTTAGACAGCATACCAAAAGCCAGCAACCTTTGAGGAGCAACATTTTTGGCGAACATCATTATGACCGCTCCTCCAAGAATCATCCCAATTCCATTAGACATTAGTAGCCATTGCAGATTTTCCTTTGGCAATCCGAGTCTTTCTGTAATAAGAAAAATTCCAAGAGGTTGAATAAAACCAAGCCCAAGCCCAGCCCCCATAAAGCATAACCCCAGTAAACTTAAATCTCTCTTTTGCAACACATACTGTATCCCACTTTTCATTTCCTGCCATAAAGTCGTTCCACCATTGTCCTCTTCTAGTTTACGGTCTTTTGGAAGAAAACCTAGGGCAACGGCTGAAAGAAGAAAAGCAATTCCTGTGATCGCAATCGATACATTGATGCCAAAGGATTCGAACACAAATGTTCCCACAATAGGTCCTAACACCATAAATACAGCAAATATCGTTTGATAAAACGACATCCCCTGCTGCATTTGTTCCATTGGTAAATGCATTTTAAACAACTTCAAGCCTGAAGGCTGCGAAAATTGTGATAGGATTGCAGATATTAATGTTGCAAAAAATACAACCTGCCAAGTTCCTAATACTAGTGTAATGAGAACGGCAAATATTGATAAGGCACTTAATACATCACACCAAACCATCGTCCTTTTTGGACTCCAGCGATCCGCAAATGTTCCACCGATAAAGGAAAAAACAAAAATCGGGGCAAATTCAGCAACAGAAATCATGGATACAGCAAATGAATCTCCATTAGTATGTTCCATTACAAAAAGCAAGACGGCAAAGTTTCGTACCCATATACCGATTTGTAAAAATAGACCCGAAATGATGATCGCCTGAAATACACGATTTTGAAATAAACCAGACGATTTAACCTGAACTCCGTCCAAATAAAAAACCTCCTGTCGTAAATCTGGACAGGAGGTAGTACAATACAATATCAAATAATTCATTTATCCCCACAACAAAAGGGACACAATGACCAATGGTTTGTATCAACAATGTACATACTAATCCTATCCAGAAAATAATCGTTCTTAAAAATAGGACTATAAGATCATTGTTCCAAGGTCACCCTTCCGTTTTTGGCTATTCAAATAGTAATTTATTTTCCAATAAAATACAAGGTGTTTTAAAATATTTCCATTAATCAAATTTTTGTTTCAACCCTTACCCTTGTTACCGAACAATTGTTATCTTTTCATTCTTATTTCCTTTACTATTTTGGGGCTGGCCGAACACAATACTGCGGTCACAAATCGCATCTACATCATTTTTGTCATGTGTTACAATGATACACGTCATATTTGCCTTTTTTAGAATTGTTCGTAGGTCCTCGCGAATGGATTCCTTTAAATCCGCATCTAAATTACTGAACGGCTCATCCATCAATAGCAATTTCGGTTTTGGAGCCAGCGCTCGTGCGAGTGCGATCCGTTGTTGTTGGCCTCCACTTAATTCATGAGGATACCGTGATTCAAATTCCTCCATTTTCACAAGCTCCAACATTTCCTTTACTCGCTCTTTTCTGTCCTTTCTTGGAAGTCGGATCAGACCGAAAAGAATATTATCTCTAACATTCATATGTGGAAACAAAGCGTAATCCTGAAATACCATCCCTACGCCACGATCTTCTGGTTGAAGAAATAACCCTTCATCAAACACTAGTGTTTCGGCAATTTTTATCAATCCTGCTTGAGCCATTTCCAAACCTGATATTAAGCGAAGCAATGTACTTTTACCACTGCCACTTTGCCCTAAAATACCGACGATTTCCCCTTTATTCATCGAAAATGAAAAGTTTTTAATAACGGGCTCTACTGCTTTGGAGAACGAAAATGTTAGATTTTTAATTTCTAAAACAGTCATTGTTTCACCTTCTTCCTATCTATTATTTGAAAGACAATTACAGACAATACACTAATACCAATAATCATTAACGATGTAATCGAAGCTTCATAAATTTGTTCATCATTTGCGTATTGATATGTTTTTGTAGCTAATGTATCAAAGTTAAAAGGCCTTAATAACAATACCAATGGCAATTCTTTTGTAATTTCAACAAATGTTAGAATAAACCCACTTGCTAGTGCACCCTTTATTAAAGGAAGGTCTACTTTAAAGAAGGTCTTTGTAATTCCATTTCCAAGTATCCTTGACGCCTCCGTATATTTGGTCCCTACTTTTTCAAAACCAACCTCAATTGCATTAAATCCAGTTGCCATAAAGCGAATCGCGTAACCAACAATTAACATTCCGAGCGACATACTTAGTATTAACGGTGCATTCCCTAACCCCATTTGTGAATATAGGGGTGCTAACCATTTATCCAATGTTATAAAGACCGCTAGAACACCAATCGCAACAATGGCTCCCGGGATGGAGTAGCCTGCTGTGACAATTTTTGAGATAACAAATGAAAACGTCGTATGTTTTCTCGAAACGTTCGCAACAATAACCGCAAAAATAAGTATTATGAACGTTGAAATAATAGCGACATATACTGTTTGATAAAGCAGTGTAATAAACGAGTCATCCCACACTTTAGCAAAGGTTAGTTTCGCCCATGAAATTAACTGAATAAATGGAATGAAAAATCCAATTAGAAATACTCCAAAACAATACATGAAAGCAGCAAAGGCAGAAAAGCCTTTAAGTTTCATCGGTGTTAACGGCCGTGATTTATTGTTTACATTATAACGGCGGCGTTGTCTTAGCAGTCTTTCTAAAAAGAACAAACCTACGATAATAACCATTAACCATGCGGCCAGTCTCATCGCTGTTTGCACATCGTACATCGCAAACCACGTTTGAAAAATAGCAGTTGTAATTGTATGAATGCCAAAATAACTGGTTAAACCATAGTCACTCAAAACTTCATAGATTACTAGTACAATCCCACCGACAATTGCCGGACGTGAAAGCGGAAGTACTACCTTAAAAAAGATGGTTACCGGCTTTCTACCTAGAACCCGAGCATTTTCAATATAAGATGAGCTTTGATTTTCTAAAAAAGATTTTGTGATGATGTAAACATACGGAAATAGAAAAAAAGCGAAAACAAAAACTGCACCTTTTAGTGATGATATCGATAACAGTTCCGCATCGATTTGATAATCAAACTTATTTCTTAATGTTGTTTGCACAACGCCCGTATAACTAAGCATTGCCTTGTAAGTATAGGCTGCAATATATGGGGGTATAGCAAGCGGCAGCATTAAACCCCATTTGAAAAAGTTTTTAAAGGGAAAATCATAAGCGGCAACAATCCACGCTAATGTTACACCTAAAAATGCTGCTACGATTCCAGTAAAGATGACGAGGGTGAAAGTATTAAATATATAATTTTTGAGTAAATACTCCTTCATGTGGAACCAATTTTCATTCGGCTCTTGGAATAAAGTAAAAAACACAAAAAGGATGGGCAGCAGTATAACTGCCGCACCCACCATACTAATAATCCACCAACCATTTAGTTCCTTTTGAGCAAATCGCTTAACAGCTTCAGTTTTCATCTTATTTCCAACCAACTTTATTAAAGATTTCTATTGCCTTCTTATTATGCTCCCCTAAAGTATCGAAATTAAGTTCTTGCATTTTGAATTCTCCCCAAGACTGGAGTAATTCAGGTTTTTTTGCATTTGGGTTAACCGGGAATTCATAATTATTTGCTGATAAAAATTCTTGTGTCTCAACGCTTGTAATATATTCGATTAACTTAATAGCATTATCTTTATTTTTGCTGTACTTTGTTAAACCAACTCCGCTGATGTTAACGTGAGTACCATTTGTTTCTTGGTTCGGGTAGAACACACCGATGCTATCTGCCACTTTCACTTCTTCAGGATCTTCAGAATTTGCTAAAAGCCCAACATAATATGTGTTCATGATCGCTACATCACCAGTACCCGCTGCAATCGCTTTTGCTTGGTCACGGTCACCGCCATCTGGCTGACGAGCAAAGTTTTTCACAATGCCTTTAGCCCACTCTTCTGCTTTCTCTTCCCCGTTTAATTCAATAAAGGATGCAAGCAGTGATTGATTATACATGCTTGTTGAAGAACGAACTAATACTTTTCCAGCCCATTTATCTGTAGCTAAATCTTCATATGTAGATAAGTCCTCTGGTTTTACACGGTCCTTTGCATAAGCAATGATACGTGCTCTTGTTGCCATACCGATCCAGTTATTATCAGTATCGCGGAACTTTTCCGGAACATTTTCATTGATTACATCAGAGTTAACCGGTTGAAGAATACCATTTTGTTTTGCATTGGCAAGGACTCCACCGTCCACTGTAATGAATAGGTCTGCTTGTGAGCTTTCTCCTTCTCTCTTGATGCGCTCAATCAGCTCAGCTTCTTTCCCTTTTACCACATTCACTTTAATACCTGTTTCATCTGTGAATTTCTTGAAAATTTCATCATCAACTTCATAATGTCTTGCAGTATATACGTTTACTTCCTGAGATTCGGTTGTTTTTGGTGCTGTATCGGAACCAGCTTCATTTTTTGGTTGTTCCGCGTTATTTGTGCCACAACCTACAAGTCCTATAGTTAGGAGTGCACTTGCAAGTAAGGGCTTCATGAATTTTCTTAATGCCATCATCCGTTGCCACCTTTTCAAGTTTTTTTAAATGATTTTAAATGCTTTTTAAATGATAATGATAACCGTTATCATTGAGATCATTTTCATTTTACTTAGATTCCCTAGTTACGTCAATACAATAAAGTAAAATTTTTTACTACTTTTTTATAATTAACCCATGGCAGTATGGATTATGCATAAGCATAAATAAAAAAGGACACACATAATTGAATACTATGCGCGTCCTTTTCTATTAAATATAAAATATATGATAATCGACTTTTATCGAACTAGAGATCAACTTTTTTCAATTTATGTAATCGTTGTTGTTTTTGTTTTTCCTGTTCTTTTCGTTTCAATCCTAATCGAATCATAAAGTCTACTAGTAACCCTATACCAAACAACCAAATACCCAAGCCAATTCCTAGCGCGAAACTAATATGTTCGTAGGTGATCACAAAAACAGTCATGGTCCAGGCCACAATAGCGGAACAGAACACATGAAAATATTCCCTAAAATAGTAGAACTCATGATAATGCTTTGGATGTTTAGGGAAATTAATAATTTGGGCTTTCATTTTTTATTCTCTCCTTATTAGTTTGTGAAACATTTCACTTTCTATTTTCATTATACTATCTTTTAATAGGGAGAGAGCATGCATTTCGCCATTTATCATGTCAGATTTGTGAAATAATAAAACATGATTGTACCGGGCAAGCTTAGTTCGGTTTGGGGACAACGCCGCCTGTACTACTGAAATCACTTCCGCGGTATGGTGCTGTCCCCATATGTTAGTAATACCACCTGTAATGGCCGGTTATCGATGTTTTGAAGGATGGATTTTATTCACCTTTATCTTTGGTTTTTGACTCTTTTTCCGCCAATAATCGATCCAGCTTTTCCTCTATTCTGTCTAAGCGGTTCTTACTTTTTCTACGTGTCTTTGAGATTATTAATATGAGGGCCAACGGAATCCCCAGCAATATTAAAAATGACATTAACTGAAAGATGATGTCACCTACATTAATACCAGCTTGCCCAACCTCAATCTCAAATAAAAGGAATTGCAACATGATCACTCTTTCTTTTGATTTCTAGTAGTGTGCAGCATTACCCACTTTAGAGCCTTTAGGTAGCAACCACTCCTCTTATTTTACCATTTATTTTCCTTTTTCGGCATTGGTGATTCATCGTTTTGTTAATCGAACAGGGCAAGACTAGACTACACTTTGAAACAGCTAGTCTGGGCTGTGTTTTTGCATTATGAGGACAGGCTGACTGTTTTTCCTGTTGGTTGTGGCCGCATTTTCTTTTCCATAAGGAGAAATAAATTGTTCCCGCTGGTTAATATTTTTCTCTGATTTCCGCACTTAACACTTTTCCGGAGATTCAGGAATCATTGACGCTTTTTGATTCCCGCACCCTACTCTTTTCCGGCGGTCCGGGAATCATTGGCGACCTTTGATTCCCGCATCCTACTCTTTTCCGGCCATCCGGGAATCATTGGCGCTCTTTGATTCCCGCACCCTACTCTTTTCCGGCGGTCCGGGAATCATTGACACTCTTTGATTCCCACTCCCTACTCTTTTCCGGCAGTCCGGGAATCATTAACACTCTTTGATTCCCACTCCCTACTCTTTTCCTACCATTTGGGAATCATTGACGATCTTTGATTCCCGCACCCTACTCTTTTCCTACGATCCGGGAATCATTGAGCACCTTTGATTCCCACTCCCTACTCTTTTCCTACGATCCGGGAATCATTGACGATCTTTGATTCCCACTCCCTACTCTTTTCTGGCGGTCCGGGAATCATTGACACTCTTTGATTCCCGCGCTCAACACTTTTTCTACGATTCAGGAATCAATGGAGCCCCGTCCAAGCTAATGATCCGCTATGCAAAAACTCTTCATTTAATCGGAGCCACCAATCCTTCAAGCTTGCTGTAATTCACAGCAACTCCATCATCCAAGTCAATTTTAATTTTTTGTTCCGCCCGCTCGTGCAGACGCTGATAATAATCTTTTAATTCCTCTATTTTCGTATCAAGAGCCTTTAATTCCTTGTTAATCTCCTTACCCCTTATTCCACTTTCCTCCATCTCCATCAATGCCGACTTTTCCCCTTTGAGCAATGCTAACTGTTCCTGTAAATATTCATCACGGATTCGGCCCAATATATCCGCATCATACCGGTGGATATAAACTAGACAATTAAAAACTCTTTGCTTCCCAGAGGTAAACAACCAATAAATCGGTCGTTTTTTATATACTTTAAGATGGTCTTTATAGAAGTCCTGTAAAAAATAACGGCGAAGCGCATCCCAAGGCCTTTCTCCTTTTTTCACACCAATTACACTCGCTATAAATTCAAGATTTTCTGTCAGTGTCCCCTCTCCGAAGGAAATTTTGACAAACTCCTCAAATCTTGCAAAAATGTCATCCTCTAAATGCCCTTCCGATAGAATTGGTATAATAGTGTCTTTTTTGATCACCGGATAAGTTTTATAGCTTATTTCATTAAATTCTCCACCAGCAAAAACAAGTCCAGCTTCATCCAATGAGTACCGCCCAAACATACAGCCTACTGCATATGAAATAAAGGATTTGATCTCCCTTTCTAGATTAGCCTTTCGAATCGTTACATTTTCGTCATTTACCTCAGGCGTGTATTCATTTCCTAAATCATAATTTTTAATAAATAACTCATTAATCTTCTCTTCATTAGATTTCAACGCCGAAAACATTTTCCCACTATACCTCTTCCAATTTTCAAAAGCCTGCTCAACCATTTCCTCCGTACCTTTAAATTTCAACAATGGATGGACTCTAAATTTCCAAGAAGTCTCATAGCTATCCCATTCACTTTTTGAAATCTTAATATTTTCCTTAGAAAGCTCTATGATTTCCTCTAAAACTACTTGGTCCTTAGGAATCACTAATGGGAGATTGGCGATATTCCCTGGCTGAAAGTTCAATGTTGGGTTTTGAATTCTTAAAAATTCATAAGCAAGCTTGCTGCATAAAAAGGCCGTTATATAGTAAATACTTTCACCGTCCACAAAAGCCGAAGAGCCTCCCGTATCAAACAAAAACCCCCGCTCTGAATACCTGACTCCAAAGTAACTCGAGCTGACAAAGGACCATGTTATACTTTCTTTAAAATAATATTCGGTATTGGCAATCCCAATTTTGGAATCCCTCGAAGCGTTTAGATAAGCATTAAACTCTCTAATTTCCTTGCCATCATCCGCCCAGTTGACCACATAAAATTGATTACCATACCATTTACGATATTCGCCACCCTTATTATAAGGAAACCATTTCAGTCCACTTGCCTGGGCTTCACCCCGGTCCTTCATACCAAAACCAATTCTTCGAAAATCAACCTCATGCCATAACCGCAAAAATCGTTGATTATTACTTGTTTGCAAGCCAACCCTTGCTTTTGCAATTGTTTCTAACTTTTGTGCGTTTTCAATGACATGGATCGCTTCCGCTCCTGCCCAAAAGGAGAATGGATGCCCAGGAATCTTTTTAAAAACATTGGCATGAACACTGTAACGGTAATCGACCTCGGGATTTTTAACAGCCTCCAGCGTTTTGATAGGCTGATTGTTCACCCCTTTAAATTCAGCCAGATTAATAAATTGCCCTCGTATGCCTACCTTGTTGTTTCTTAATGTAAAAGTACAAACAGGTACAGTCGCCCCATCAAATCCCGAGTATTCAAGCAAGATCAAGCTGCTAATTTCCCTTTCTTTAATAATGCGCTTCCTTAGCCCTTCAAAGGAAGAAATGAACATCCAAACATAGGGTGTCATAAACCCAAGCAAACCGTACTCCTTTACCTTCTTAAAGCCATCTAGCATAAAAGATGCAAAAAGGTCTTTTTTACCGATCGGAAAATAAGTTTCAACATGCTCTGATAAATCCTGATTTAAATACCGATTTCCAATATAGGGTGGGTTTGTGACTAACACATCATATCGAGTTTGTAATATTTCCGCTTGTTTAAGTAAAGTTGGGATAAGCTCTATCAATTTTGATTTGGACCGCTTTTTCAATTCCCGGTATTGTTCTTTTATAAAATCATAATCGACCGAATCAATCTGCAATAAAGACCCAAGTGTTTTTGCATTATAAAATTGATCAATTAAATGCTTAACCTCCGAGAAAGCCCTTTCATTGTTTTCACCGACAAAATAAGCAATATCCTCTTCCGTTACTTGATTCGTTTCTTGCATTGAAGTAAGGTTCATTTTGAGTCGCCCATCTCGAACAGCAGTTGTTAAGAAATCCCCATCATATTGCGTCGCTTTCATCATTAACATAAAAACAGCTAAATCGTAAACACGGTCATCTATATCTGCCCCATAAAGATTATTTTCAATAATAAGCTTCGGAATCTCCTGCTTGTTATAGCTACCACACCTACAATAAATTTCATATAATATATCAAACATATAGACAAGAATATGCCCACTCCCCATTGCTGGGTCAAAGCACTTGAGCTCTTCTATTCTTAATTCAGAATTTATATATGGTTCTAGCTTTTGTTCATAGTGATCCTCTTCATCTTGGCTTTCTATGTAAAATTCCCAATTCGCAATCAAGTCACGGTGTTCCGAATGTGACTCTATCCAGAATCGGCCCAAAGTGTTTTGTACCATATAGCGGACAATCCAATCAGGCGTAAATAGTTGGGTGGCGTATGGAATTTCAGCGGTTGTATATTTCTTTTTCGCTTTAATAACCCGTTCTTTTTCTTCTGCAAAATAATACTGATAGAGCCAGCCAATAATTTCAACACGGCGCCAAAGTTCTTCAGGTATGATTGAAGTGTCTGTTAGTTTCGTAATAAAGGATTGTTCGTAAAGAAGTTCTTCAGGAAACAAAGACATAAGGGATATGTCATCTTTTGAAAATAGAGAAGGAAAATATTGATGTAAATCGTCGCAATTACGAAAGATTGTTTTTTTCAAAGAGTCTTCAGATGTATAGTTTGCAGTGCCAAATACCTTTTCCGGCAAAAATCCGTTCATTTCCATAAAGCGGATTGCTATGATCCGGATAAACCATTTATAGGCCGCCTTTTCGACGATCATTGGATCAGTGATTCCGATTTGTTTTGCCTGTTTATCAATTTTTTCCTGGAGCTCCCGACTGGCATCATTTGCAAACCTCTTTATCGAATTTCGATTCATCTCACCACCACCCTAACTCTTGTTTCAAAGCTTGTTTGAATTTATATTTATTTTAACTTTTTCAGTAAAAAGAGCAAGGAAATCTGTCACGACTCCTTACTCTCATAATCATTGCCTAACTTTTAGACGGAGCAGTAAAACCTTTAATTATATGAACATGACCGTCATTTTCAGTCGTCCTAATTTCTGCATAGTGGGTATGATAGCCATTCGGTAATTGAATGGGCGGACCTGTATACTCCTCATAGGAGTGAATATGACCGTCTTCAAACGATGTATTGCCAGAAATTTTGTGAACATGACCTTGCTGTGTTTCGATCGGTGTACTTGTTACACCTGGATGGATGTGTGTATGGCCATCCTGACAAGTCGTTGCCCCAAAGTGGGCATGTGTATGACCCGTGCCTTTTCCGTGCTTCGAACCTTGGTGTTGATGATGGTAATGATGTTGGTGTTGGTGTTGGTGTTGCCTATAAATATCCTGTTCAATCAAATTGGATTCTTCAAACCAGTTATTTTCATCTTCACCATAATCTATCGTTTCTAGTTCATTTAAAAGCTCCCCATTTTCACGGATGGAATCTTCAATTTCATTTAAGTAATTATATGGAGCCCAACCTACACCATAAGGGTTTACGTATGATGATGGGTCTCCACCAACACTCGGATAACTGATTGAATTAGGTGAACCATACAAATCTATCCCAGGATATTGATTTCTTACTTCATTCGGATTTGGAATCTGGTCATAGCCGTAATAAGGTTGACCATTATTATTTTGATAAACATTGGGTTGCATGCCAAAATAAGAATTTGGCATCGGGTTATAGTAATGCATTTTGACAACTCCTCTTTTTTTATAGGTGACTTTAAATCAAATACACTCTGGTGTATTTGCGCCCAGATTTTAATCAAGCTTGCTTGATTAAATACCACTAAAAAATCTGAGGCATCCGCCGGAGGCTTAACTTTATTCAGCAAGGATTTGGATCCCCATTGATTTAATCACAGGCCGCCATCCATTCCACAACTTATGGAATTATAGGCTTCCGCTGAATAAAGTTCACTTATAACGTATGAATTGATTATCTTGTACAGCAACCCGGATAATGGCCTAATTATTGGTTTATTACACATACCGCAAAATAAATATACATAATCAAGAAACCTTTTATCCCTCTTCATCGTCTGTATATTGAGGGTAGAAATTTTGTTTTAGTGGATTAGAATAGTGAGGTGAAATCATGGCGATTTCTTTTATTTTATTAGCGTTAGTTGGCACCATTGCTTTAATCCTATTTTTAGCGTTGGGAACAAAACGTGTGTTCAATGCAGACCAAGAGGAGAGGGAAGAAATGATTAAACAAATTTATCAATATGCAGTTGCTTTCATTACGTTAATTATGGTTATCGGCGGAGGTGTATTTGCCTTTATGTCCGCCGCAGATTACGTGTCACCAAATCCATACTATCAATCATTTGAAGAGTATAAAGATATGAAAATTAATAATTACAAATACGAAAAAGAACCAACTGAAAAAGTTGAGTATACTGAAGAACAACTGCAGGAGCAATATGATGCAATGATAGTGCAGCAAACTGAATTAGCTAAACAGCGCGCAGTTAATGGTTTAATCAAAAGCTTAGGTTGGATCGTTATTCCATTCCCGATCTTTGTGATCTTCCAACGTAAGATTAATCGAACTAGAAAAGATAAAAACTAGATACTTAAGTTAATACAAATCACTGTATATGGCAGATTCCGAAAGTCTTATTAAACTTCCGGAGTCTGCCTTCTCTTTTTTAAAAAAAATAAAAATTTTACTAAATAACAAAGTCCTCGTGAGATTTTTATTTTTTTAAATCAGAAAAAATATCCAGCCAACCCTGTTTTACGCGATAATGCACCTCTTATATTGATTTCTATTTCCTATTTATACTTTCTATTATTTTGATTTTTTTTAAAAAAATAATTGACTTTTTTTAAAATTGATTTTAATATTTTAATTGTAAGGAGTACTTCATTAGTATAATTAGAGAAAGGAAGAGTGATAGAAATGTCACAACAAGATTATATATACGGTAATACACCTACTTTTCTTGGCGCACAAAATTTATCAAAAAGCAAAAATATAGATGATGTAGATGCAGTAGTATATGGTATCCCTTGGGAAGGAGCAGTTACTTGGGGAGATTACACCGGTTGCGAATTGGGACCTAAAGTTATGCGTCTTTGCTCAGGAAGATATAGTGGATATTTACCTGAATTAGACCATATCGATGTTTTTGAGCATATTAAACTTGGCGATATCGGGGATATCGATGTAGTTCCAGCGGATGTTTTTGAAACCGTTCGCAGAATTGAAAATTTTGCAGAAAACCTTTGGAAGAGCGGGAAATTCATCATCGGCCTTGGCGGAGATCATGGAGTAACTTTCCCAATTGTTAAAGCGCTTACGAACACTGGTAAAAAGGTTGGCATTATCCATTTAGATGCCCATTACGACAATCTTCCTTCATGGAAAGGTGACGAATTTGCGCGTTGTAGCCCATTCAAACGTCTTTATGAATGTGAAGGGGTAAGAAATGAAAGCATCATTCATACAGGAATTCACGGTCCAAGAAACGAACCGCAAGCTGGACGAAATGCAAAAGAAGCCGGTGCAGTTACTATTACAATTAATGATATTAAAGAATCCAAGGATTTAAGAGCATTCGCTCAAGAAATCTATCAGCAAGCAAACACTGATGTCGATTGTGTATATTTAACAATTTGTAGCGATGTACTGGATTTCGCATTCAATCCTGGTGGACCAGTCGATGGTAACGGTTTAACATCCTATGAACTATTAACTCTTGTTCATGAAATTTGTAAACTTGGTGTGGTAGGCATGGACTTTGTAGAAGTCTATCCACAAAAAGACCATGGGTACCATTCATCCCACTTCGCTTCCTATATTGCTCTATATGCTTTAGCTGGAAATATTTTAAATAAACAAAAATAAAAGTAATAAAATCCTAATGAACATAGGTGTATCGCTATGAAAATATGTGAATTAGCTACCTTTGATAGAGAATTAAGTTCCTTCTTCGATCAAAAGATACCTTATTATAAAAAACAATTACATGGTATTGGTAAATGCGCAGATTATATACCGGAGTTAAAAAAGGTGAATCCAAATTACTTGGCATGTGCACTTATGTTTCCAGATGGACAAGCTATTCTAAAAGGGGATTATACCGTCCCCTTTACTCTACAAAGTATATCAAAAGTCATTACATTTATGGCTGCCTGTATTCACTTAGGAATTTCTAAGGTTTTAGAGAGGGTTGATGTAGAACCAACCGGGGACCCCTTTAACTCCATTCTTCGTTTTGAACTAAATGAATTTAAAAAACCATTTAATCCAATGATTAACGCTGGTGCCATAACAGTTGCGTCTTTACTTCCTGGCGTAACTCCCAATGAAAAAATTGAAAAAGTAACCCACCTACTATCTTCAATTTTAAATAAAGATGTTTCCATAGATAAAAAAGTTTTTCAATCCGAGTGGGAAACCTCTTTTAGAAATCGAGCTTTGGCAAATTTTCTAATGGAAAATAACCTTCTTTCATCAAGTGTGGAAGATACACTTTTTACCTATACAAATCTATGTTCTATTAAAGTTACTACTGAAGATTTAGCTAAAATTGGGCTAGTTCTTTCTCTTGATGGATTTGATCCTGTTCAAAAAACAGAGTTAATCCCTGCCCCAATTGTTAGACTTACAAAAACCCTAATGTTTACTTGCGGCATGTATAATGCATCAGGGAAATTTGCTGCTTTTATCGGAATTCCTGCAAAAAGCGGTGTCTCAGGTGGTATACTAGGTTCTGTACCACCTTCTAAACGAAATCATCCGATTCTTGCAGATGGGTGTGGTATAGGAATTTTCAGCCCTGCAATCAATCAATATGGGAATAGTGTTAAAGGGACAAAATTATTAGAAGACTTTTTACAATTGTACAAAGTTCAAATTTTTTAAATTAGTTTGGTGGTGTTATAGTTTGGCTAAAAAAAGTGAGAACAGAGAAATATTAGAAAGCTATATTCCTATTGCGGATATGATTGTTGCAACCTTTGGTAGTAACTGTGAAGCGGTAATAGCTGATTTAAGTAATATTCAATCTTCTATTATCTACATTAAAGGTTCAATCACAAATAGACAGCTTGGGGCTCCAACGACTGAAGTTATTTTAAAAGAAATTAGGCGTCATGGCAATCAGGTGCAAGATATGCTTGGACGCACCTCACAAACGAGGGATGGAAGATTTTTGAAGACATCTACATCTTTTATTCGAAACAAGAAGGGCGAAGTCATTGGTTTTTTAGGAATTAACTTTGATGTCACTGCTTTTACAATGGTAAATCAAATCATTAGCGAATTTTCTATTACGAATGATCTAAATCCAATTTCACGGCCTACGAGTGAGTCTTACGCCAAGAATATCGAAGAAATATTTGAGAATCTTATTGAGAATACACTCCTTGAATTAAATATCCCTATAAGTGAGATGACAAGGGAAGATAAAGTCCACTTTGTAAAGAAATTGGACGAAAAAGGTGCCTTTCTTATTCAAGGGTCAGTTGAAAGAATTTCTGAAGTACTTGGAGTATCTAAACAAACTGTTTACAATTATTTAGACTGATTAGCAGTACAGAAACATACCCATCCAGATGTTTCTGTATAAATCATAATCAGAATTTTTGGAATATTTATCCTCTACAGATTTGTTTTTATTATCTAAAATCCATAATAATAGGAGGTCCACTATATGGAACCAATATTAAAAACAGAAACGGAAGCGGTTTCAACTACAAAGAAAACGCTTAAAGAAAGGTTAAAAGTTATTGGCCCTGGAGCGGTAATTACAGCTTCCTTTATAGGACCAGGGACAGTTACTACTGCAACAAGAGCAGGTGCCTCTTTTGGATATGCTGTACTTTGGGCTATCCTCTTCTCTATCATCGCTACCATTGTTTTACAGGAAATGGTTGCTAGACTCGGGATCATCACACAACAAGGTTTAGGAGAAGCTATTCGTGAACAATTCTCCAATCCTATCTTAAAATTTTGCACGATTTGGGTCATGTTTATTTCGGTTACTGTCGGTTGTGCCGCTTATATATCCGGGGATTTACTTGGGACCTCACTCGGGATTTCAACACTAACAAATATCCCCGAAAATGTTATCGCTCCAATGATTGGTGTTATCATTTTATTCTTCGGTTTAAGTGGAAGCTATAAACTAATAGAAAGAATAATGCTTGCTCTTATCGCTATCATGTGTTTAACCTTTATCACGACAATGGTAGTTGCTAAGCCAGACCTTGGTGCTGTATTCCAAGGAGCATTTATTCCATCTATTCCTACTGGTTCAATTTTAACTATCATTGCATTAATTGGAACAACAGTTGTACCTTATAACTTTTTTCTTCACGCCTCAACTGTTCAAGAAAAATGGAAGCGCCCTCAAGATTTAAAAGAGGCACAATTAGATACGATTATCTCTATTTTAATAGGCGGACTTATTACAGCAGCAATATTAATTACCTCAGCAACAATGATTAGAGGATTAGACGTTAAAAATGTTGCTGAATTATCCCTTCAACTTGAGCCCATTTTAGGTAGCTGGGCAAAAACATTTATGAGTGTTGGTTTATTTGCAGCAGGGTTCTCCTCTGCTACAGCCTCCCCGCTTGGTGCAGCCATTACTGCAAGCAGCATTTTTGGTTGGGATGGGTTTAAGGATAAGCGTTTTAAAATGCTCTTCTCTGCTATCATAATTATCGGAATTACTACATCTGCAATTGGCTTTAGCCCTATGGATGTTTTGTTATTCGCGCAAGCATTAAATGGTATTCTTTTACCAGCTGTTGCAATCGTAATCCTCATCATTATGAACAACAAAAAACGACTTGGAAAGCATATAAATACAATGAAGATGAATATAATCGGTGGAATTGTTGCCCTGATTTGTTCAGGATTAGGAATCTATAGTTTAATAGATGCAATCAAAGCATTTCTTGGTTAATTAAGCTGTAATAGGTGTTGGATCAGGTATCCAACGCCTATTACTATTTTCTATTCGCTAACTGTAGAATCGTCTCGTACAATACACTAGTTCCTACTCCACAGTCTTCTTTCGAGCTCCATTCTGCAGGGTTATGGCTCACCCCATCTTTTGAACGTACAAAGATCATACCGATCGGACAAAAATCTTTAAATTGCATGCCATCATGTCCCGCTCCACTTGGGAGTGTTAAAAGTGGCACTCCTACCTTTCGTAAAGAGGCTTCAATAACGGACTTGATTTCTTTGGAACAGGGAGCTGGATCTACCCTTTGCAGTGTCTCTATATTAATTTTTATACCTTCATTTTGGCAAAGACGATAGGCAAGTGATTGAATCAAGTCTTCTAGTTTGTCGCGTGTTTCTAAACTAATATCACGTAAATCAAGCGAAAACTCCACTTCACCGGGAATCACATTTACACCGCCCGGCTTTACATTTAACTGGCCAACAGTTGCTACAGCAGGTTCACTTTTTTTAGTTTCCTCTTCTATATGTAGCATGATTTTAGTAGCAGCCATTAAAGGATCTTTTCGCATATTCATCGGTGTCGCACCTGCATGTCCAGCTTCTCCCTTTAATGTCCATCTAGTCCATAACGGACCTGCTATTCCAGAGACAAGCCCAATTGAAATATCATGATTCTCAAGAACTTTCCCCTGCTCTATGTGTAATTCAACATAGGCTTTAACAGACTCGGGATTTCTTGCAGCCTTAGAAATTTGAGTTGGATCTAGACCTGCCTTTTTCATCGCTTGTTCAATTGTTATTCCCTCGGTATCTTTATATTGAAGGTGCTCGTAGTTTAATGTTCCTGCGAGTGCTCGACTTCCAATCATTCCAAAACCAAAACGACTTCCTTCTTCATCAGTAAAAGCGATGACCTCAATCGGGTGGTCTGTTTCAATATTCTTCTCATTCATCGTTTGAACTACCTCGATACCGGCTAGAACCCCGAGGGTACCATCAAAGATCCCACCTTTTGGAACAGAGTCTATATGGGAACCCATAAGAACTGCTGGTAAATTGCTTATACGTCCTTCCTTACGTCCAATCAGGTTTCCAACTGCATCTTCGGTTACCTTCATACCTGCCTCTACCATATAAGAAATAACTTTATCCTTGGCTTTTCTTTCAGCCTCTGTAAAAGAAAAGCGGGTGACCCCGCCATTCTCCAACTTCCCAAATTGGCTTAATTCTTCTAATCGATTCCATAAGCGTTCCTGATTAATGGTCATTTCCTTTATCATTTCCTTTCATTTGAAAACGAAAATGGCAATCTCCTTCTTTAAGTACATAACGGTCATGGACAACCTCAAAGTTTGGATTAAATCCTTTTGCAATTGAAGGATCTATCATTTGGCAATAGAGGATTCCATATTCCCCCACGCCGTCTTTTTTCCATTGATCTGCAAAGGCACACTTTGTAAAAGTCTGTTCAATTTCTTTTGGGTGAAAATTTGTCTCGTATTCAAATAAATCACTACGGCCCATATCGTAGTTAGATAAATAATGTTCTTCTGTATTCGGCTTCCCATTTAAGGTTGCACGACGTGCAATATCCTTTCCGCGTTCTTCCCCAAATGCCCAAACACCAGCCTTAATCGCCTCTTGGCCATTTTCACCAAACTGGTCTACTACTGCTTTTGTAATATGGGCGAACAACTTTGCCATCATCGCATAGATTGTATACGGCTCAAGCCCCTCATTTTCCTGAATTTCTTTATATAACATAAAAGTTTTTTCTACATTTTCGGAGTCTCCTAAATTACTAGAAAGAAACAATGCCGTTTGGTCAATTTGGAGATCCTTTTTTCCTGTTCGCTCTTTCATTTCTATGATTTGTTCTTCAGTCAATGTTTGAATCCCTTTATTAAGTGCTAATAATCCCTCTTCACCTAAAGACTCCTTAACTGATTTAGTCAAATGAGCATATAATTTTGCTGTAATTGTAAACATTGAGACCGGTTTCAGATCTTGCGCTTCCTCTTTTATACTATTAACCATTTAAATTCCTCCTCTTTAATATGTTGTAACGCTTGCTCCAGGTCTTGTATGATATCATTAACATCTTCTAGTCCAATAGATAGACGGACCAGCCCATCAGTGATTCCAAGAGCAAGCCTTTCTTCTTCCGGCATTGATGAATGCGTCATTGTAGCCGGATGCTGTATCAGCGTTTCCGGATCTCCTAAGCTAAAAGAAATCATAATAAACTTCAATGCATTCAAAAAAGATTGGGCTGCTTGAAAGCCCCCTTTTACTTCAAATGATACAATCCCCCCCATGCCCTTCATATTTTTTCTAGCTATATTGAATTGAGGGTGAGAGTTTAATCCAGGATAATAGACTTTTTCAATGACATTATGTTTTTCAAGAAAAGAGGCTATTTGCTCCGCTGCCAGACAATGTTGTTTCATGCGTAAACCTAATGTTTTCAATCCACGTAATATTAAAAACGCATCCCACGCACTGAGGACCTGTCCTAAGTCCCCCATAATATTTTTGCGCATAAAATGAATCGTTTCTTCCTTGCCCACAACAAAGCCGGCCAAGACATCACCATGCCCATTTAAATACTTAGTAGCACTATGTACTACAACATCCGCCCCTAAATCTATAGGTTTTTGTAAATAAGGTGACATAAAAGTATTGTCTACTATTAAAGGAATATTAAGTTCCTTAGTAATATTAGAAATACTGCAAATATCAAGCACCGTTAACAACGGGTTGGATGGAGTTTCAATGTAAATAGCTTTAGTGTTCGGTTGTATTGCATCCCAAATACTGCTTAGATTTGTACAATCTACAAAACTATAAGAAATTCCAAACCTTACACCAAGGGTTGTAAGGAATTTGTACGTCCCTCCGTATACATCCTTTGTTACAATAACATGGTCTCCATTCTGTAAAAAAGCAAGTAGAGCAGTGGATATGGCTGCCATCCCAGAGCTAACCCCAAGTGCCGCTTCACCATTTTCAAGTACAGCTATTTTCTCCTCGAGTACTTTAAGTGTGTCATTACCATATCTGCCATAATAAAAACCTTCCTGCTTACCTGAAACACTTGCAATTGCCGAATCGTGGTCTGGAAACGCATAAGCAACGGCTGGAACAATGGGTTGAACGACTGCGCCATTTTTTCTGTTTTTAATTCCATGAATAAGGAAAGAATCCATGCTCTTAAATCCGTTACCCATTACTATCACCCCTTTCTGAAAATCTAAAAAACTAGTAGTAAGTTAATTATAAAATCTGCACTTTATATTAATCAAACGAATCTTTATAATGTATTATATGAATAAAATTAATATATGAGGCCGGTGCAATTATGACACTTATACAATTTGAAGTATTTAGAAGTATTGTTGAGCAGGGGAGTTTATCAAAAGCAGCAGAAACACTTGGGTTAACCCAATCAGCAGTTAGTCATGCTATTTCTAAATTTGAATCTGATTTAGGATTCACACTGTTAACGCGCAACCGCACGGGCATAAAACTAACGGCAAATGGAGAAAAAATTCTATTATATGTGCGTGAGATTTTAAAGTGGAATGAACAAATGATGCAAGAAGCCTCTAAGATAAATGGGCTGGAGACTGGAATAGTGAGAGTGGGGACTTTTCCAAGTGTATCTGTTCAATGGATACCACAGATCATTGAGGTCTTCTCTGAAAGCTTCCCATATATCGATATCCAACTATATGAAGGGGATTACGATGAGATAAACCAGTGGATAATAGATGGTACTGTTGATTTTGGCTTTGTTTCATTACCTACCAGTACGAACTTTGATGTAATTCCATTAAAAAAGGATAAACTTCTTTGTATAGTTTCAGATAAACATCCCATGAGCAGAAATGCAACGATTGAATTCTCTCATATTGAACATGAACTATTTATCATGCCTAAATCTAATATTGATAATGATGTTGCAAGGATATTAAAGCAAAACAAAATAAGCCCGAGAATCAAATATGAAATGACTGAAGACCAAGCCATTATTTCAATGGTTCAACATAATCTTGGGATAAGTATTCTCCCAGAAATGATCTTGTACCGCCTCCCCGATTCAGTTCGTGCAATACAACTAGAAGGAGACTATTATCGAACTATCGGCATTGCGTCTCAGTCATTTAACTCAATTTCACCGGGCTCAAAAAAGTTAATTCAAACAATTAAAAATACTGTTTGTCACTAGTGATTTATTTACTGTCACCTTTTTCTTTCTTGTTTTCCTTATTATTGATCTGGTACCAAACCTGTTTTAATCCATCCATTCTAAGCTCCATTATCGGCTGGGCTAAAATATAAACTAGTTTACTTACTAGAACAAATGTAACAATAACCGCAAAGATTAATAACAGATAATACGAATGAGTTTCTTTTATGTAAGGGACAAGGTCAGTCGTTCTGAAATATCGAATGATAAAGCCGTGCAAAAGATAGACATAAAGGGTACGCGCGCCCCATTTAGAAAAGAAATACTCTTTTTTTGGAACAAAGGCAAAAAAACTATAGATCATGATTAGACTCATACCGTAATAAAGGAGACGGATGATGCCACCTTCCCACCCTGCCCCTAATTTTTCATAGGACTTGGATCCATACATCCATTCTTTCGGGAGATCGACAAGGACGTAGTGGATTATAAATAACATGGCGACTATTGCTACGGCCGATAACAGCTTTCCTTTATTTGAGGTCAGCTTCTCGAAATGCTCCTTTTTCATGTAAAATCCAAGTAAAAAAACTGGGAAAAGGACAAAGGTTCTTGAAAGGCTCAAGTAACCTCCAATCGCATCAATATAACCGACAATTAACCCGATTACCACAGCCACAAGCAAGCTGTATTTGATCTTTGTAAAAACAAATAATAGCAGGTGCCAACAAAAAAGGCTTAGTAAGAACCATAATGACCAATGCGGTTTAAAAATTGCAATCGTCAATTCGCTCTTATCGAGTAGTACGTAATAGTAAAACGAATAAATAATTTGAAAAAGGAAATACGGCACTAAAATTTTTTTTGTAATTTTTAAAACATAGCCTGATCTTTGAAACCCTTTTGAGAAATATCCTGACACTAAAATAAATGCCGGCATATGAAATAAATAAATGAATATATAAATTTGTTCAATGACCCTATTGCCAATAAAAGTCGTGATAAAGTGGCCAATGACAACTAGGAAAATGAGCAGAAACTTGGCATTATCATAATAGAATTCCCGCTGTTTCATTTGTAAAAAACCTCCATCTAAAACGAACACTATTAGTAGTATATATTTCCGGCTGTAAATTACAATTGTTTTTGAAAAAAAATGAGAGATTGGATTCGAACATACGACTCAACCTCCCATTTTAGTTTTTTAAATTCGGTTATCATTCCAAAAGTTGGCCATAAAGTGATGATCCGGGTCATAAGCTTTCATCACATATCCTTCATTCTGCAAAAATTCAATGATTTCCGGCAGGGCTTCTACCGTATTGGGTGAATTATGAAATAGGATAATTGGTGCGTTATTTTTTTTCTTTTGACTAGCAACCTGAGTCTCCACTGTTGAAATGATTTCTTTTGTTGTATTTTTCCAATCCTTACTATCTACATTCCAGTCCCATACTTGAAGATTACTGCTAGCTAATAAATCTCGATAATCTTTTGTCAAATAAGGCTTGCTTCCATAAGGAACTCGAATTAACCGGCTATCAATTCCTGTTATCCCTAATAAAGTTGCTCGTGTAGTGTTCATTTCATTTAAAAGCGATTCCGGACTATGATAGACTTTGTTTTTATCATGTGTCACACTGTGAGAAGCAATAGTATGGTTTTCCGTTACCATACGCTGTACCTCTTCTTCAAACTTCCAAACCTTTGGCTCAATCATAAAAAATGTTGCTTTTACTTCGTATTTTTGTAAAATATCAAGAATTTGAGCTGTGTTTACATTTGGTCCATCATCAAAGGTTAGATAAGCAATTTTACTGTTATCTACCTCTTTCATTTGCTCTTCTTCGATTGCTGCTTTCCACTTTTCTTTTTCAGCTTTAATCTTTTCTTTATTATTTAGATATAGCTGTTCATTCGTTAATTGCGCAACCTCATTATGATCTAGTAATCTTGCAATTGGCCCCTCAGCATGAAAGGTTACCTCTAATTGGAAATACTCAGCAATAAATCTTAGCGGTAATAATGTCCGATCATTCACCGTTTTAACAGTAATAGGTAATTTTTCAAAAGATTCTGTTACATACATATTATCATTAATTAAAATTTTCATAGATTGATTGTCTTTAGTAACAATAACTGAGTTTTCAGTTGGATCATATAAAACTTCAGCGTTTACCGTAGTCGCCAGTGACCTTACAGGTACATAAGTAACACCCTCAAAGTTGAAAGGTTTAGCATCTGAAAACTCGACTAGTTCATCATTTACGGCAACGAAAATGAGCGATTGGGTTGTTGCCGCCCTAGTATTCGTGCTTACTAGAAGAAAAGACAAAAGGAGTAAAATCATAATTTTATACATAAGCACCCTACTTTCATTAGAAATCTTTTGTAAAATAGTAAACTATACTTCTATTTTACTAGAGTTTTCTTTATGAATCTGTCACAATTTGGCGACATGGCCTTAGTTTTTCTTATAGTCGAGCCACAGGGTCGGGTTCTCTGGCCCATTTCATTCAAAAAGCCCGCCACATCATGAAGATGGGCGGACCTCTGAATTTTAAATAAATGTTTAATTTAAATAAACGTTTAATTAATATATTTGCCGTAGTCTGGGACAGCAATGCTGTCAAATTCCCTAGCTAACTTCTCTAAGCCTGTTGAGAGTATTTCGCCAGATATCGGTAACCCATGACCGGTTACGGCCACTGATGGTTTTAATGCCTCAAGCTTTATAACAGACTCTTTGGCCGATTTCCAATCAGGAGTTAAGTACCTCGGTGGACCATTTACTTCAAGCTCCTGTGTAAAAACTTTATAAAGTGAATCCTGTTTTACAGTAACAAAGGCATCCCCGGCGATTAAAGCTCTATCTGAATCCCTGAAAAAAGAGACATGTCCTTGGGTATGCCCTGGTGTATGGATCCAGCGGAAACCCTCCATATAAGGAACACTCCCATCCGCTGGGAGTGGTTTAACATGGCTCCCCAAGTTGATTGGCTCATTTGGGAAAAGTGGTGACATTTTCGCCACCATCCCCCCTTCAACTGTCGAATCAGGGTCCGGATAACTCATTTGACCTGTCAGAAATGGTATTTCTAATTCATGAGCATAAACCGGAACCTGCCAATGGTCAATCAATTCAATAATGGCCCCTACATGATCAAAGTGCCCATGGGTTAAAATAATGGCTTTTGGACGCTTACCTGCACCAAATTGTTCTTCTGTTACAGAAATAATTTCATCCGCTGAGTCCGGCATCCCGGCATCAACTAACACAAAGTGATCAGTACCGGAATTTCCAACAAATATGAAATTCACAATTTGGATCGTCTGACAAAATATGTCCGGCAATACCTGTATTCCAACGCCACTCCCAATCGAAGTAGCTGGAATAAACTTATAATCACTGCCATAGCTCATTTCTTTTTCCATGATAACCCCCCGTTTGTTTAATCTGTTTTAACTTATTATCCCTCCAAACGGGATTGCTATTAGTTAATTTGGGGGAGAGCCACAGGGTCGGGTTCTCCGGCCCACTATCCCTCTAACAATAAATCTTCTGGGCTTTCTAATAGTTCTTTCACCTTCACTAGGAATTGGACAGCGTCTTTGCCATCAATGATTCGATGGTCATAGGATAGCGCAACATACATCATCGGTCTAACTTCAACTGTATCCTCCTCATCGATCACAACTGGACGTCTTTGAATTTTGTGCATGCCTAGTATACCTACTTGCGGTGCATTTAGAATTGGTGTTGAATAAAGTGAACCGAATGTGCCGCCATTTGTTATCGTAAAAGTCCCACCTTGCAAATCTTTTAATCCAAGTGTTTTAATTCTAGCCTTTTCTGATAAAATTCCGATTTCCTTTTCAATGCCCGCAAAGCTTAATCGGTCTGCATCACGGACTACCGGTACCACTAAACCATCGTCAGTTGAAACAGCAATACCAATATCGTAAAATTTCTTGATCAGGATTTCATCACCTTGGATTTCCGCATTTACAAACGGAAATTCTTTTAAGGCCCCTATAACTGCTTTTGTAAAAAAGGACATAAACCCAAGCTTAACACCATGTTTTTTATTAAAGGATTCTTTACGACGATTTCTTACATCCAAAATTGCCGTCATATCAACTTCATTGAAAGTTGTTAGCATGGCCGCGTTGTGTTGTGCTTCCAATAATCTAGTTGCAATAGTTTGGCGGCGTCTTGACATTTTCACTCTTTCAATCCGCTCTTCTTTTTCACTAACATTAACTTTATTAATTTGACTTCCATTCGAAGGCTCCACTTGTTGTTTTTTCTGACTGTAAGCCTCAATATCCTCTACTCTTACTCTTCCAAGTGGATCCTTATAAGGTACATCACTCAAATCAATATCCAATTCCCTTGCCTTTTTTCTTGCTGCAGGTGAAGCGATTATAATATTTTTTAATGTCTTATCTTTTTCGTTTTCACTTTCATCTTTAGACTGCACTATTTCGACTTTTTCTTGAATTTGCTCCTCGATTTTCGATGTTGTAGGGTCTTGACTTGCCTCTTGGTCTGTTGCCTTTGACTGAGATTCATTCTCACCTAAAGTCGCAATGACTTGCCCAACTTGAACAGTATCCCCAGGGCTGAATAAAAGTTGTTTGATTACACCGCTCTCTTCACTATTAATTTCCACATTAATTTTATCTGTTTCAAGTTCAACAATAGGTTCCCCTTTTTGTACAGAATCTCCCACTTGTTTTAGCCATGTTGCAATGGTTCCCTCTGTCAGTGATTCAGCAAGTTCTGGTACTTTTATTTCAATCATCATTCGTTCCCACCTTTCCCGTACTGTAACGCTTCATGAATGATCATTGCTTGTTCCTGTTTATGAATATCAGGATCACCTGTTGATGGACTTGAACGTTTAGGACGACCGATATATCCGATTTCTATATGTTTTGCTGCGACTTCTGACAAATATGGTTCTTCGAAAGTCCATGATCCCATATTTTGCGGCTCCTCTTGTACCCAAATCACTTGTTCAAGATTCGGAAAACGTTCAATTAGATTTCCAACTTCTTTTTTCGGAAATGGATAAAGTTGTTCAACACGAGCTATATGCAATGATTCTACTTGTTCACTTGAAAAGTTCTCTAGTTCTACTGCTAAATCAACAGCTACTTTACCACTACAAAGGATAAGTCTCTTCACTTTTTCTGTGTTATTTCCTGTCCCATTTTGTTCAAAGAGTGGCAGGAATTTACCGTTAGTTAGCTCAGAGCCTGATGAACCCGTATGCGGGTGACGAAGTAAGCTCTTTGGTGTCATGATAATAAGAGGCCTAGCCGAATCCGTACCTGCCAATAATGCTTGCCTTCTTAAAATATGAAAATATTGAGCAGCGCTTGTTACATTAGCGACAATCCAATTGTTTTCTGCTGATAATTGAAGGAAACGCTCTAGTCGTGCACTTGAATGCTCTGGTCCTTGTCCTTCGTATGCATGAGGCAGCAGCATAACAAGACTCGATTTTTGTCCCCATTTTGCAAGTCCTGAAGAAATAAATTGATCAATAATGACCTGGGCTGCATTTACGAAGTCACCAAATTGAGCTTCCCATATTGTAAGTGCTTCTTGCGCTTTCACACTATAGCCGTATTCATATCCAAGCACAGCGGCTTCCGATAACGGGCTATTAAAAATAGAGAAGGACGCCTTCGCTTCAGGAATGTAATGCAATGGGACAAATCTTTCGTTTGTTTTATTGTCATGAAGTACAAGATGACGATGGGCAAATGTGCCCCGCTCACTATCCTGTCCCGTTAACCGGATTGGTTTTCCATCCTCTAAAATGGTTGCAAAAGCTAATGTTTCAGCTAATGCCCAATCTACTTTATTTCCTTCCTCTAATGCTGTTTCCCTTCTTTTTAAGATTCGCTCCAGTTTAGGGTAGACATTAAAATTTTCCGGCCAATTTAATAAGTTTTTATTAATTGTTTTTAATTGTTCAGCTGAAACTGATGTATCGATATTTGGAACACCTTCAAGGACAATTTTCGGAACTAACGGATTTTCCTTTTGGTTGTTCTCTGCCTCAATAAATTTTTCATAAATTTGTTGAAGTTTTTGCATAAAGTCTTCCGCTTTTGGTTGAACCTCTTTTTCTGACAGTATTTTTTTGGCAATTAAATCTTTACCATATAATTCAGCCATTCTTTCATGTTTGTTAATCATTTCGTATAGCTGTGGTTGAGTGACAGTAGGATCATCCATTTCGTTGTGACCATATCTTCTGTAGCCAATTAGATCGATTAATATATCCTTATTAAACTTTTTACGATATTCATAGGCAAAAACAATGACAGCAAGACACCTTTCGGGATCCTCTGCATTCACATGAATAATTGGAATTTCATAGCCCTTTGCCAAGTCGCTCGAATACTTTGTAGACCGGGAATCTTCATAGTCCGTCGTAAAGCCAAGCATGTTATTAGCGATAATGTGAATAGTGCCTCCTGTTTGATAACCTTTTAGATTATTTAAATTTAATGTTTCAGCTACAACCCCTTCACCTGGAAATGCGGCGTCCCCATGAATTAACACACTTAATGACTTCTCTTTGTCTTGCTTCGGTAAACCAGCCATTCCTCGATCTTCCTGGGAAGCACGGGTAATGCCTTGTACAACCGGATTCACAAATTCCAAATGACTCGGATTATTAGCTAGGCTAATATGAATCGTATGGTTCGGCCCCTCATTGATATCGCGATCCGCGCCGAGATGATATTTCACATCTCCTGACCAACCAAAATTTATGCCCCTTGAACCTTCGGATGGAATAAGATCTTTATTTGGCGAATGATGAAATTCTGAAAAAATAAGTTCATATGGTTTCCCAAGCACATGGGCTAATACATTTAAGCGGCCGCGGTGTGCCATTCCGATCATAATATTCTCTATTTTGACCTTGCTGCTTTCTTCGATTAACTTATCAAGCATCGGCACTAGCATATCTAGCCCTTCTATTGAGAACCTTTTTTGGCCAACAAAAGTTTTGTGCAAAAATTTCTCAAAGCCATCGACTTGAATTAACCGCTCCAACAATTTTGTTCGCTCACTATTAGAAAACGGTATGTCAATTCGTTTATTTTCAATATAGTCTTCTAACCATTTTCGCTCTTCCTCATCATGAATATGTTCAAATTCATAAGCAATCGTTTGGGTGTAAATAGATTTTAAATATTCATAAGCCTTCCAGCCGTTTTGAATATGGGATGGCGCATCTTTCCAAAGCCACGATACGGGCATTTGCTCTAAATCTTCTTTTTTCAGATTATAGTTTTCTATATTTAAAATACCAACGTCTGTTGTTCGATCTTTTTGTGGCCCCTTTAACGGAACAATATCTGCCGCTAAATGTCCCAAAGTACGGATATTCTTCAACAACTTCCATCCTGCGGAAATTTTATTGACGTCCATCTGCTCGTTTCGTTGTGATTCTGACGCTTTGTTAGGTCTTGTTACAGCTACTGATGTATCTTTGGGTGGTGGTGCTCCAACCTCATCAAATAAGGTTTTGATCGTTGGGTCCACCTTATCCGGATTTTCAATATATTTTTCATATTGCTCATAAAGATAGGCGATATTTGGACCATAAAACTGTTCCCATACCTGTTGTTGATTATTTTTCATAACCCTCATCTCCCGAATGAGATTTAAAATTAGATTAGATTGTTCTCGTTTGCTCGATCTTTGGGTATTGCTTTTAAAAGTTTTCTATATCTAAAGTATAGTAACCTTTGCCGAAGACATCCTTGACGGAAATCAATTTTTAAAGAATTGTATTTTAAATGGGGGTGAATAAAATTTTATTGTAAGTAGAGTGAATTTTTTGTAAAATTACATAAAATAATGAAGGAGGTTGTTGTCGTGTGATCATGAAGCACCGCTGTGAATCAAAGGAATTGTTACTGTTTCGCTCCTTGCATGTTCGTATGAATTTGATGGAAAAAGAATTAACTTACTACACGAATCTTGAAAAAGGTTTTGAAGGCGAGCGGTATTTCGACGAACGATGGGCCAAACACCTGTCAGATGATTGGATCATCCTGAACGATTTAACATTTGAAGTGAATAATACCGTATTCCAAATTGATTCCACTTTTATTTGTAACCAAGCAATTTATCTTTTTGAAATTAAAAATTACGACGGTGACTACTATATTGAAAATAAAAAGTGGTATTCCAAGATAACCAATAAGGAAATAAAAAATCCAATACACCAAATTGACCGCAGCGGGTCACTATTCCGTCGAATCCTCCAAGAACTTGGATACAATGTAAGTAAGATCTCCATTGAATATTATGTCATTTTCGTAAACTCCGAATTCCATCTATATCAAGCACCAATTGATCACCAACTCATATTTCCAGCACAAATTAATCGTTTTATGGACAAGCTTTACTCGAAGCCACTCCCACAACTAATTGACGCAAATTTCAAGCAAGCAGAACAACTATTGTCAGTTCAACTAATAGAATCTCCCTACAGTCGATTACCGGAATATAGCTATGATAATCTGAAAAAAGGGATCATGTGCAGCAATTGCCGTTCTTTGATTCATAAAATTTCAAATAAAAATCTAGTTTGTACTAGGTGCGGGCATAGAGAGGGGATTGAATCCGCAATATTAAGAAGCATTAAGGAATATAAGTTGCTGTTTCCAAAGAGGAGGGTGACTACAAACAACATTCACGATTGGTGTAAAATAATTAACTCAAAAAAGCTCATTCGTCGGATTCTTTCAACAAACTTTAAAGCGCAAGGGATTGGTCGATCAACTTTTTATATTTAATAAAGTGCCACTATGGAGTTAGCGCTTGTTCTGGAATGGCTACCTGATAATACATGGAGAGTTGGCCCCTTTAGTTACCAGGGGCCGCTCCTAGAGTGGTTTTCGGGCGCAAAGTATTCCTTTAATGACCGAGAACCACTTCTGTGCTGGCTTTCGGGCGCTAAGTATTCCTTTAGTGACCGAGAACCACTTCTGCGCTGGTTTTCGGGCTCTATAAATTCCTTTAGTGACCGAGAACCACTTCTGCGCTGGTTTTCGGGCTCTATAAATTCCTTTAGTGACCGAGAACCACTTCTGCGCTGACTTCCGGGCTCTAAATATTCCTTTAATGACCTAAGAGCCACAGGGTCGGGAACACTGGCCCCTCCAAAAAGCACCTGTCTCCGGGCAACCACCCGCCCAAACTATCGGATCACCTACTCAATCCACTTCACTACATCCTCAAATGGTCGGCGGGTTTTCAGACTTGGTTCGTTTACACGATATCCGAAGGCTGCCATTACTGATAAACCAAAGTGGCCATTTTCAGTTATACCTTCTTCATTTAGGAGTTGATTCATCTTCTCGATATCAAAGCCTTCGATTGGGCAGGAGTCTATTCCGATTTGTGCTGCGGCTGTCATCATATTCCCAAGGGCGATGTAGGTTTGTTTGCATGCCCAATCAAATAATGGGCGATCACCATCAAGTAGTTTAAAATCTGACTTTTGGAATTCTTCGATTCTTCCTAGGTATCGGCTCATATGTTCTTCCGGCATTTGTTTTACATTAATAAAATGGTTTCTAAAGTAGTCTGAATTGTAAATAAGGTCCATTTTGGTTCTGGCTAAAAATAATACAAAATGACTGGCTTCTGGAAGCTTGCCGAACGCGCCCCACGATGCATTTTTAATTTTTTCTCGAAGTTCTTGGTTTTGTACGACAACGAAGCGCCAAGGTTCTGTTCCAAATGAACTTGGAGATAATCGACCAGTTTCTAAAATGAATTTAAAATCATCTTCCGAAATCTTTTTGTTTGGATCAAATTGTTTTGTTGCATGTCTGAAGTTATAGGCTTTTATAATTTGTTCTTTCAATTGCTCTTTCTCGCTCAATTTTTTACACCCACCTATTTAAAAAATTCATAACATAACCCATCCTTATTATACCTGCTATTCCATTTTTAATTAAACATTTGATTAAAGTATTGAAGTCTAGCTTATTCATTCAAATAAAAGTACATATTTACAAAAAATGGGGAGATTTTAATAAATAATAAAGTTAACTTGTTATTGGAGGTAACTCTCGTGGAAGATAAAATGAACATTCCTTTAACAGCGGCAGAACAGTCCGCCCTGTGGACACAATATATGAATGATACTTTAGCAACATGTGTAAATCGTCATTTTTTAGAGAAGGTGGAAGATGCGGAAGTTCGTCCTATTATTGAGTGGACATTAGAAACCGCTATAGAAAATATTTTATTAATGAAGGATATTTTTAAAAAGGATAACTTCCCCGTCCCTATAGGGTTTAATGACCAAGATGTAAATGTAACAGCCCCAAAACTTTTTTCAGATTCATATAAACTTTCGTATTTACGGCATATGTCGATTATTGCGTTGGGTGCAAGTGGTTCAGCCTTGGGGCTCGCAACCCGGAAGGATATTGTTGCATTTTTTAAAAGGATATTAGAAAAAGCCATTCAATTGCAGGATTTGACTCGTGATTTAATGTTAAAGCAAGGTACATATATAAAGTCACCCATACTATCACTTCCAGATAAGGTGGAGTTTGCGGAAACCCAACAATATCTTGCAGGATTTTTTGGAAAAAAGAGAGCTTTCACTTCTATCGAGGTTACTCATTTATTTTATAATATTCAAACGAATGCAATTGGAAAAGCACTCATTACTGGATTCGCTCAAACAACTGAGCGGAAAGAAATTAAGGATTTCTTCATAAGGGGCAAAGACATTGCCCAAAAACATATTGAAAGTTTTGGCGCCTTTTTACAAGATGAAGATTTACCTGTACCAATGACATGGGATGCCCATATTTCCGATTCAACAGTGCAAGTTTTTTCAGATAAGTTATTAATGTACCATGTTATGGCGATGATCGCTTCTGGTATTGGATTTTATGGGGCAGCTATGGCGGCAAGCCCTAGAAGGGATTTAGCCATAAAGTATGCAACTTTAATTCCGGAGATTTCGTTATATTTAGAGGATGGCGCAAGCCTAATGATAAAGAACGGTTGGATGGAAGAGCCTCCACAAGCTAACGACCGGGACAAACTTATAAAAAAATAACGAAAATGGAAAAACGACTGAAAACAACAGTCGTTTTTTAATGATAAAATAAGGATATTATTCCCACCCAAAGATAAATATTGAAAGGAAGGATACAGTGTGCTTAAGAAATTCACAATAACCACTAGCAAACGTGATCAAATTATTGATATTACAGACAAAGTTCAAGATTTTATAAAAGAAAATAATTTTCAA
>JAENZK010000346.1 GCA_016841285.1 Guptibacillus hwajinpoensis
GGCGTTGAACTTGCACACCCAAACTTTGAAGGAGTAAATGTTTGGAATGTAAAGACAACCGATGGTGTTTATTCTACCCAAGAGGTTGTAAAAGCTGCCAATAATGGTGGAGGATTCGTCTTCTATGAATGGCCATTGCCTGATAACCCTAATATGCATGTTGCAAAAATCACCTATGCTGAAAAAGATCCGAATTGGAATTGGATCGTATGTGCTGGGGCCTATCTTCCCGATTTTAACGCAGGAGCGAATCGTGTACTTTATATTTTATTAATTACTCTTGGAATCTCGTTTTTTGCTGGTGTAATGGTCATTCTATGGTTTTCTAAAAAATTAACAAAACCCATTCATCAAGTAGCAGAACAGGCAAAGTTAATTGCCCGTGGAGACTATACGCAAGAGCCGATTGAAGTAACAAGCAAGGATGAATTAGGTGAATTAGTATTACATTTTAATATAATGAAAGAAAATCAAAAAAACGCTATTACTAAACAGAAAGAAGATCAAGCAAGAATTGAATACATGGCATTTCATGATGATTTAACAAAACTACCAAATCTTCGTTGCATAAAAGAAAAACTAACACAGGTGATGCAAAGCCACAAACCATTTACACTTTTGATACTCGATATCGATCGGTTCAAACAAATCAATGAAGCTCTTGGGCACTCCTTTGCTGATTTAATTCTAAAAACGGTTGCAAACAGGCTAAGAGAACAATTTCCATCCCAAGTGTTTGTTGGACGTCTAACAGGGGATGAATTCGCTATTATTTACCCTGGTCTGGAACAGGAAAACGAATGGGTTTCAGTGTGCAAACAAATTCAAAGTAAAATCAATGAGCCTATGCAAGTTAAACACCTCCTTCTGAACGTATCTGTAACCATAGGTAGTGCTGTATATAATAAAAATAAAATTGAAGTGGACGAGTTTTTAAAACATGCGAATATCGCACTAATGGAAGCTCAACAACAACAGGTTTCTTATCAGATGTATCAATCCACTATGGATGGCAAGGCATTCGATCGTCTAGTATTGGAAAACCATTTACATCATGCTTTGCAAAGAAATGAACTTTATCTCGTTTATCAGCCCCAGGTGGGTATTGCAACTGGTGAAATACAAGGAGTAGAAGCGTTGCTTCGTTGGCACCATCCAAGATACGGCCCCATTTCTCCAGCCGAATTTATCCCTATCGCTGAAGAAACAGGGCTTATTATCCCGATCGGCGAATGGGTACTTCGGACAGCATGCAAACAATTAAAAGAGTGGCACGATCAAGGGCTTACTTTCCTTCAAGTCGCTGTAAACCTGTCCTCTCGCCAATTTTATTCGCAAGACTTAATCGAAACGGTAAAAGGAATTTTGGATGAAACAGGCTTCCCTCCTCAAGATTTGGAGCTTGAGATTACAGAAAGCATGATGATGAATATGGACCATGCATTAACAACCTTGCAAGATCTTAAAAATTTAGGATGTAAAATAGCCATAGATGATTTTGGAACTGGGTATTCATCCCTTAATTACCTGAAGCATCTTCCCATTCACCGCCTGAAAATTGATCAATCATTTATCAAGGATCTTGCGGAAAATGAGCAGGATGATACGATCGTATCGACCATTATTTCGATGGCGCAACATTTGCGGCTTGATGTAATTGCAGAAGGAGTAGAAACTCCCGAGCAATTGGATATTTTGCAAAAGAAACAGTGTAATCATGTACAGGGTTATCTCTATAGTCCACCCTTATCATCGGAGAAATTCCTTGATCAATGGGCTCAACTGCAGCTAAAAGCGAAAACTTTCATAATAGAACCGAATGAATGAAAAAAGCTGATGACACTCATCCTATTTTTGTGAGTGTCATCAGCTTTTTTAAATGATGATATTAATCTTTATACTTATGTTTACCCTTTTCTTTTTTTCCCTTTTTCCATTCCTTCTCCTTTTTCTTGTCTTTCCCTTTCATTTTTCCATTATTAGACCAATTTTTTTCTTTGTTTATGCTCGGTATGAGTGTTGGTACTTCAGCTCCACTCACACCTTTGATATAAAGTTCATTATTCACTCTATACACACTATCGGGTTGCACGAAAGTAGATCTATCTGTTCCAAAGGTCTGCATCATTGATTTAAACATGTAATGTGCAATTTTCGTTGTATTACCAATCATATAGTTACCCTGACCGTTTTTCGAGTAGCCAGTCCAGACAGCCATTGTATACTGTGGAGTGTATCCAACGAACCAGCTATCATTTGTTCCATTATCTGGGTATCCATATTTAGCCGCCGTATTTTCATCAAAATTAGTAGTACCTGTTTTTCCAGCGATATCAAGTCCAGGCACTTTCACAAGCTTACCTGTGCCATCATTTACAACGGAGCGCAGCATATCTGTCACCATATAGGCAGTATAATCTTCCATTACTCGCTTTGGTTTTCCTTCATTAAATGTAACAACTTTCCCATCAGGAAATACGACTTTTTGTACAAAATGAGGTTTAATATATAGACCGCCATTACCAAAAGCACTGTAGGCTCCTGCCATTTCCAATGGGCTTACAATATTACTTCCAATCGCGTAAGATTCGAATACTTTATCATTTTTAAAAGTCATGCCTAGTTGTTCTGCAAAGTTCTTTGCTATATCCTCTCCTACCGCCCTTAATGTAAGGAGCGCAGGTATATTGTAAGAATTTTGCAGGGATTTCCTGATCGTCATGATTCCATGATATTGACGATCCCAATTTGAAATCTGTTCACCCGTTGAATACGTCGTTTTTTGGTCATCGATTAAATGGCCAGTAGACCATTTTAAATATTCGATGGCAGGCCCATAATCAAAAATCGGTTTAAAAACAGAACCTGGTTGACGTTTCATTTCGATTGCTAAATTATGCCCTAGAAATTGCGCCTGATAGTCATTTCTCCCACTGCCAATTGCTCTAACTTCGCCTGTCTTGGTGTCCAAAAAGACGAAAGCTCCTTGAATATTTGAGTTTGGATAGGCAATAATTTCATCCGTGTTCAACAGTTTTTCTGCATATGCTTGCGCTTTAGGATCCAAAGTTGTATAAATCGATAACCCTTCCGTACTAATATCTACATCTTTCAGTTTACTCATAACCTCTTTTGCTGCAGCATCTAAAAATGCCTCATAGGGCATACTTTGATGCTCATTTTTGGTTATAAGGCCATCTGTAACAGGAATTTTAGAAGCTTTCTCCAATTGTTTTTCTGTTATATAGCCTTCTCGACGCATTGACTGTAAGACAATATTACGCCGCTTAGTAGCTGCTTCTATGTTTTCGGGCTTGGTGGGATCATAATTGTTCGGACTCTGCGGCAGTCCAGCTATCAAAGCCGCTTGTGCCAATGTCATTTTATTTAAATTCTCTACTTCCAGACCAAAATAGTTCTTCGCTGCTGCCGCTACCCCATAGGAGCGATTACCAAGATAAATCTTATTCAGATACATCATAAAAATATCTTCTTTAGAGTATTCCTGTTCCAACTGATAGGCTAAATTCCATTCTTGGACCTTTCTCTTCAATGTTTTTTCTGGTGTCAAAAAAGAGTTTTTAATTACTTGTTGGGTAATTGTACTTCCCCCTTGAGATCCGAAATCACCTGTAACATTCACAAAAATAGCCTTAGCCGTCCTTTTTATATCAATACCTTCATGCTCATAAAATCTAGAATCCTCTGTAGCAATAAATGCTTGTTCCAATACTTTTGGAACTTGATCGTATTTAATTTTTGTTCGCTTTTCCTTCCCGTATTCATAAATAAAGTTTCCATTTACATCGTAGAATTTTGTTGAAAGAGGGTCTACCAGTTTAGAAGAGTCTAAATTTGGTGCGCCCTTTAACATGGAAGCAAACGTTAAGGCCCCTGCACCAGTTGAAATAACTCCTAAAACAAGACAGACAATGAGCACTTTTTTTAATAAAGCCCTTATATTAGGTGTTTTTTTATTATCTTCTTGTTGAGCTTGTTTGGCCTTTTCAGCCTGCAGTCGTTCTTGACGAGATTTATATTCTTCAGACATTCCTTTTCTCTCCCATGGTATGTTAATCAAAGCTGACTTAAATTAGGCATTTAAAAGAATTCGTAAGGAATCATAGGTTTATGGGGGTAGGAAGAAATTACAAATTTTGCATCCCATGGCTGAGTGGATGTTTACAGAGGAAGAAAAATAACTATAAAAGAAAAAGTGATCGTTACGTAATAACATTCCTACCTTTTCAAGTACTGCCAAGAATTATAACTAAAATGGAGTCTACTATTCAAAAGTAGACTCCGACACTATGCAATGTTCAATTATGCTGTTGTTACAGTTGCTTGTTCTTCGATATCTGCTGCAGGACCGAAAAATTCAAAATGGATACGGTCTGTTGGCACTCCCCATTGTTTTAAAGCACTATTCATTGCTTTCATAAAAGGAACTGGTCCACAGAAATAGAAATCGGCATTATTATCAATAAGGATTTGTTTCAACCAGTTTAAATCGACAAAT
>JAENZK010000347.1 GCA_016841285.1 Guptibacillus hwajinpoensis
AGCCAGGATCAAACTCTCCAAAAAGTGTTTGATTGCTCAAAATTAATACTGACTTGGTGTTGAACTCTACGTTCAACTTTATTGCACGCTTGACATTTTGTTTAGTTTTCAAAGATCATTTTATTTTGTCGTTTTTCAGCGACGAAATTTATTATACCATCTAACTTCTTAGAAGTCAATAACTAATTAAATTTTTATTTGATATATTTATTAAGTTATCAACGCCAGAAATCAATATTACCATCTACTAAACAACTAATCAAGTGTTTTTTTCAAAGGCTGTTAAATTAATCTCTTAAAGTTTGTCCACATAAACTATTGTATATTATTGATCAATTAAATGAAAGAAAAGCATGAATAATTAACAGAAAATTCAAATTTAGTGTGAAATAAATCACACGGTATGTGATAGTTTCTATTAAAAAGTGGTAAAATAAACCTGCAATTAATAAAGGAGATGAGTTTAATTTGAAAAAAGAAATCATTGATCGTTTCACTACTTATGTGAAAGTCGACACTCAATCAAATGATGCTAATGATACATGCCCCTCTACACCCGGACAGCTTACGCTGGCAAACATGCTTGTTGATGAGCTAAAAAGTATTGGAATGCAAGATGTTACGATTGATGAAAACGGCTATGTTATGGCTACTCTTCCTGCAAATACGGATAAAGAAGTTCCTACAATTGGATTTTTGGCACATGTTGATACAGCGACTGACTTTACCGGTAAAAATGTTAACCCACAGATTGTTGAGAACTATTCAGGAGATATTATTCAGTTAAATGATACCGTTGTACTTTCACCAAAAGATTTTCCATCTTTAAATGAATACAAAGGCCACACCTTAATAACAACGGATGGGACCACTTTACTAGGTGCAGATGATAAAGCAGGGATTACCGAAATCATGACAGCGATGAATTATCTTCTGCAACACCCTGAAATAAAACATGGTAAAGTTAGAGTCGCTTTTACACCGGATGAAGAAATCGGACGTGGTCCACACAAATTTGACGTAGCTGCCTTTAATGCAAAATACGCCTATACAGTAGACGGCGGACCTCTTGGTGAACTGGAATATGAGAGCTTTAATGCTGCAGCAGCTAAGATTACAATCAAAGGGAAGAACATCCACCCTGGTACGGCTAAAGGGAAAATGGTGAATTCAATGAAAATTGCGATGGAATTGAACCGCAGACTTCCTGCCGAAGAGGCACCTGAATTTACAGAAGGCTATGAAGGTTTCTATCATCTCTTATCATTTGAAGGAAATGTCGAACAAACGAAACTGTACTATATCATTCGTGATTTTGATAAAGACATGTTCCAAAAAAGAAAAGCACTAGTAGATAAAATTGTCCAAGACCTGAAAGCGATGCACGGTGAAGATAATATTATTTTAGAAATGAAAGATCAATATTATAATATGAAAGAAAAAATTGAACCTGTTAAAGAAATAGTTGATATTGCTTATGAGGCCATGGAGAAACTAGGTATTAAACCAATCGTTCAACCGATTCGCGGTGGTACGGATGGCTCTCAATTATCGTTTATGGGGCTACCAACACCAAACATCTTTACTGGAGGCGAAAATTACCATGGGAAATTCGAATATATTTCAGTAGATAATATGGAAAAAGCTACAAATGTGATTGTTGAAATCGTTAAGCTTTTTGAACAAAAATCCTAATAGAAAAAATGCGTGAAGTCAGTTCATTTTCATCCTGACTCACGCTTTTTCTTTTCTATATTTAATTCTCTAGGCCCAGCCTTTTCTTTCACATAAAGAGGTGATTTGGGCAAGATGGTGTTTCCCATGCCAAGCATAAAGGCCGATCGTATATCCCAAAGAAATGCCTCCTGAAACCGGATGGGTATATTTTTTTTCAAAATCATTAGGACTTAGATTACGTAAAAGATTGCTAAAACGAATATGCAAGGCTTCGAGCAAAGATAAAGAAACCTCAACAGGTAAGTTATTATCCGCTAGTTCAGCCCATCTACTCTCTTCAAAAGTGTTAATTGCTGGGTTTTCCTCAGTGAGAGTTAATTTAATACGAACATAGTAATTCATACTTGTATCAGCAAGGTGATGAACGACTTGACGGATCGTCCAGCCTCCTTCCCGATACGGTGTTTCTAACTGCTCTTCGCTTAAATCCTTAACTGCTTCACGCAATGAAGATGGTAATTGTTCAAGATCGCTTATCCAACTATCAAGAACATCACTTGTGATCTCCCCAGTAAATTCAAATTTTCCAATTGGATATCTTACATCCATGTAACCTTCCCCCTTTTAAAAACGACGTTTTCCCTATTATCACAGTTTTATTATAACAAAAAGGAAGTTAAGACAGTATTTATGTGCCCGATTATTCGTAAGAATAGTAACGCCAAACCCCGTTGACCTTTTCAGTTCTTACTTTACGATTTACTTCTAAGAAGTCTAAATGTCCGATTATCTCTGACATTACTAACGGAAATTGTGTTTCATATATTTTTTGATAATATTGCTGAGCAATATCATTGGCGGTTGAAGCACCATTTTTAATAAGAGTAAGAAGCCTCGTTGCTTTTATTTCCACATTGTTTAATCTAGTGTTTATTAGTCTTTTATGATTGTCGATCACGGCTCCATGTCCTGAAAAAACATAGTCAAGCGGAAATTCTGAGCATTTGTTCAGTGAGGAGATTTGTTGAATTAACGAAAGAATTCGTTCTCCCCTTTCGTCAGGCTCTATTAATGCGTTGCTTGAAATATGATCAATGAGGACATCGCCGCCAAACCAAACCTTAGCCTCCTCATTATAAAAGGCAACTTGATCTGGGGAATGGCCGGGAACCTCAATAACTTGAAAACAATTAATTTGTCTATCAAGAGGAGTAATTTCTGCTTTTATGGCAGTGTGTTTGTGTTTAATAATTGCATTTTGTAAATAATCTATTTGTTTCTTGCCAGTCTCTCCGCAACCCATTTCTTCATATAGAATTTTATAAAAATCAATCCTTAATTGCATAAATTCAGGGTCACGTTTTAAGCGTGGGATTGCTTTTTCGTGGGCATAAACCGGAATTGAGACTTCATCCGTAATTCGATTTACTAAACCTATATGATCAAAATGATGATGTGTAAGCAAAATATCCGACAGATCTCTGATGTTAAAGCCAAATGTATGAAGGGTATTCGTAAACAAATTCCAATAATCATCTTTATTAATTCCAGCATCAATTAAACTTAAGGTATGCCCATCCTCAACTAAATAAGAATTAAAGCTTTTTAATTTATGATTAACATCAAGAATAATTGGATAGATCGTCAAATTCCCTACTTTAATAGGCTCCATAAAATCACATCCTTTAACAGGACACAGGAACGCCACCACATATAGTCCACGGTGACAGACCTTTGACCCTTTTGACTTAGCGACACCTACTGTAATATTACACATATGTTAAAAATCACTTTAGGTGTTCCTTTATTTTACCAAAAATTTGCAACACATGTAAAAAATAATGATTTGAATTTTTAAAAATCAAAAGCCTGTTACAGAACTTCCCTAACGAGAAAGCCCACTGCTTCAAGTGTGGGATGGAAGTGAGGTCAAACCAGGCGTGTCTTCATACACGTTAATGGTTTGATTTTTTTATTTAGGTGTTTATTTTTAAACCAAATTTTGTTATTGTATAAATACAAATATATGTTCGGTAAGGAGAATTGCTATGGGGAAGACGAAAACTCCATCTTTCGTTTTAACAATTGAAATGGAAGCGAATAACTCCGTTATTAGGGCAATTGAAGACTATTTGGAAATAGCTCGTGTTATTTATAATTCCTGTTTGGGTGAATTATTAAAAAGAGAAAAACAAATGAAGCGTGAAAAAAAGTATAAGAAAATTAGAAGATGTATACGTGCTGTTTCTCAAAAGATAGCTCATTTTGAAGAGAAAAAAGAGAAAGAAAAAGCAAACTTCTATAAAAAGGAAAAAGATAAGTTATTCAAAGAATTGTTTGAATACCAGTTGAAATGCGGTGTAACGGAATACGCTATGCACGACTTTGCAAATCCAATTAGAAGTCACTTCGGAAACAGAATGAATAGCCTTATTTCCCAAAAAGTTGCGACACGTGCTTGGTATACTTTTCAAAAGAAATTAAAAGGGGATGCCAAAAGGGTTCATTTCGTCAAAAAAAGAGAAATGGCAAGTTTTGAGGGCAAAAATAACTTAACAGGGTGGATCTACCGCAATAAAAGCATTGTGTTTGAGGGTAAAACCCTCGGTTTAAAGGTTTCCGAAAAAGATTTATACATGCAAGAAGCTCTATCAGCCATCGACAAAGAGGCGGAATTTCAGTTTAAAAATAAAGAAGGTCAAATAGAGAAAGCTTCTTATAAAGTAAAATATGTCCGAATACTAAAACGAGTCATTCGTGGAAACGTTCGTTATTATGCTCAGTTAACTGTACAAGGGTTTCCG
>JAENZK010000348.1 GCA_016841285.1 Guptibacillus hwajinpoensis
AAACTAGTAAAATTGATAAAACGTGTTGCTGAGGTGATGAAAATGAGTGAGGAAGAAAAAGTAACTTCTCTGGATTCAAAGTTGAAACGTAACACCAGAAAGAAACGGGTGCTTCCAGCTGGATACACTGCACGTGCAGGATTGAGTTTGAAAGGAGTACTTTGGTTGCAAGCAGCTACTGGCAGCCTGTTCGGTACAGATACAGACGAGCAGGCGCAAAACATAGCTAATCAAGCACCAAACTACACAAACCAAGAAGCTGTTCCTGTTACTGCAACTGAGGAAAACATCAAAATGCCTGTAATGGATGAAAAATCAGTCGTCATTAAGAAGGAATTCTATGATAATGATGCATCCAGTGAAGAACAAGAAGCCGCACTCGTTTTCTATAATAATACGTATTATCCTAGCACTGGCATCGATATCGCCCAAGAAAATGGCGAAAGCTTTGACGTAGTCGCTTCAATAAGCGGTACAGTCGTTAGAGCTGAAAACGATTCGCTTCTAGGAAACGTAGTAGAAATTGAGCATGAAAATGGCGTAGCAACAGTTTATTCAAGCTTAGATGAAATGCATGTAGAAGCAGGCGCTGCAGTCGATCAAGGCGATGTTATCGGTACAGCTGGAACTAGCGTTTACAACAAAGACGCTGGCACTCACGTACACTATGAAATCCGCCAAAACAATGAACCTGTTAATCCGCTTGAACTCTTCAACAAGCCGCTTTCAGATGTAGAAAAGCAGGCAACTGAAAATGCTGCAAATGCAGAAGAGAAGGCTAAAGAAGAAGATTCAAAGGATGCTGCTGATAAAACAACAGAACCTGAATCTGGTGACGCAACACAACCGGAAAAAGCACCTGCTGATGAAGTGAAAGATCAGCCTTCTGATGAAAAAGAAGACCCAACTGGTACTGAAAAACCAGAAGAAAATACTTCTATTAACATGAATAGAGGGTAATAAACACAGCAAAATAATGAAAGGCCTTGGAAAATACACTACACTTCAAGGTCTTTTTTTTATAAAAAAAAATTTCTAAAAAATAGTAATTATCAAATCTTCCATTTAGTGCATTTGTACTATAAAAACGATAATAAATCACTATGTTTACTTCAAATCTTCCTATTAAAAATCAAACAAATTCAGTAAAAAGCAAGACTTTTCACGAACCACTTAACATAAAATAGAATAAAAGCCCGTCCAAATCCCAAAAATCTCCCCACAAACTACAACCCCAACTCCACCAAAACACTATTGTAAAATAGAAATCTAGTACCACAGAACAGTCACAAAATTGTCACATCAATGACTTACAAAAACTTGCACAACCACAAATCGACAAAAAATTATAAGAAATTTATAAAAAAATTCTTGACGGTAGTACCTATATTCTGGAATAATACAAATATGGAAATATTCGAAAAATTACTAAAAACGTCACAACTCACCACTTAAAATTATACTAGGAAAGATGAGCTAAAACTCAGCTCAATCCAACTGTAAAAAAGGTGGAATAATTTTTACTTTTCTATCATATATTGAATACGCTTACATGTAATATAGTTATAAATTCTTGTCTGATAGACAAAGTGATAGAGAAATGAGGGGGAATCATCGATGTTTTTAGTAGCTTTATACAGCGTTCTTACGATTTTTTGTGTCGTCTATGCTTTACGAAAACAGAAGGTAGGCTTGCTCGTTGTACCGTTCGCCGCACTATTTGGTTATTTATTAATCAAGGTCATCATGGTGCCACTGCCGTTCTGGGAGACCGTCCAGTTCATCATCGGACTAAAATAGAAATAATAGAAAAAGAAAATCTACTAAAATTTTCATAAACACCACATATCACACATAGGCTATCAATGGGGTAAAAGAAAGAGAAAAAAAGAGAAAAAGCCTAATAAGCCCACCAAACTAGGGCTTTATGATAAAAAATGGGACTACCCTTAAGTTGTTTAAGGGGGGTGATGCAAAACAAAGGGGTAAAGAGGATAGTCCACAAATTATTTATCTAAGGGAGAAAGTTAAAGGGACATCACACAAAAAGGGGATGAAAAAATGGGTAGTACTGCTCGTAAAGAGACACATTCAAGCAATGTAGATTATGAGAGATTAGTTGAAACACCAGAGTTCAGGGCGCTGGTAAAAAGGAAGAATGCATTTTTAATACCATATGTAGTTTTCTTTTTTGCTGCATACTTTATTCTTCCGATTTTAACAGGTTTTACACATATACTCGAAACGAAGGCGATCGGCTGGATCACATGGACATGGGTTTACTCATTAGCAATGTTTGTGATGGTATGGTCGTTTGCAACGATCTACTTGAAAAAGGCTTATAGTTTCGATAAAGATGCAGAACATATCATAGCTAAAAATATTATTAAATAAGGGGAAAAAATAGGGGGGTCACACATTTGAATATTGTATCCGTACTCATATTTTGTACTGTAATAGCTTTAACATTAGTAGTAACATATTGGGCAGCAAAGAGAACATCCACTGCTAGTGAATTTTACACAGCAGGCGGCTCTTTAACAGGCTGGCAAAACGGGATGGCGATAGCGGGAGACTATTTATCAGCTGCTTCATTCTTAGGGATTGCAGGGGCAATCGCTTTAAGTGGTTATGACGGGTTTTACTATAGTATTGGTTATCTAGTAGCTTACTTGGTAGTTTTGTTCCTAGTAGCGGAGCCAATGAGAAACCTTGGAAAATATACAATGGCCGATATGATTGCATCACGTTTTTCAGCACCGAAAGTTCGTGGCGCGGCGGCTCTTAATACAATTGCAATTGTTATCTTTTACATGCTTGCTCAGTTAGTTGGAGCGGGGGCACTTATTAAACTTCTTCTTGGTATTGACTATAATATTGCAGTTGTTCTAGTTGGTATTATGATGACAATTTACGTTTTATTCGGTGGTATGACAGCAACGAGTTGGGTTCAAATCATCAAAGCTGCCCTACTAATGGCTGGAACGATTGTTATTTCTTTTATCGTATTATTAAAATTTGATTTTAGCATTGTCAGCATGTTCGACCAAATGACAACAGCAACATCACATGGGGAAGCCTATTTACACTCAGGTGTAAAATATAAAAACCCACTTGATTTGATTTCATTGCTTATTGCACTTATTTTAGGTACTGCAGGTTTACCACATATCTTAATGCGTTTCTTTACCGTTAAAGATGCGAAGACAGCACGTTCTTCCGTTATTTATGCAACATGGATCATCGGTGCTTTCTATGTATTAACTATTTTCTTAGGCTTTGGTGCTGCGAAATTCGTAGGATCAGATGCGATTATTGCTGAAAACGCAGCGGGTAACATGGCAGCTCCAATGCTTGCAGGTGTATTAGGTGGACCAGTTCTTGAATCATTCGTATCAGCGGTTGCCTTCGCAACGATTCTAGCAGTTGTGGCCGGTCTAGTATTATCTGGAGCATCAGCGATTGCGCATGACCTTTATGGACAACTATACAAAAAAGGAAATGTAACTGAAAAAGAGCAAGTAAAAGCGGCTCGTATCGCTTCTTTAAGTATCGCAGTCTTCTCAATCATCATTGCTCTTGGTGCAGAAAAAATGAACGTGGCGTTCCTAGTTTCTCTAGCATTCTGTATCGGTGCATCAGCAAACCTGCCAACGATTTTATTTACAATCTATTGGAAAAGGTTTAATACAACAGGTGCGATTGCATCCATGGTAGTTGGTCTTCTTTCATCATTAATCCTTGTGGCCATTAGCCCAAGCGTGATGAACCCAACAGAAGGTGCAACATTAATTACAGGAAATCCAATCTTCCCATTCACAAACCCAGCGATTGTGTCTGTACCACTTGGATTCTTAGCAGCCATTATCGGTACATTAATGTCAGCTGAACGCGATGAAAAGAAATACGCAGAAGTTGAATTCAAAGCACAAACTGGTTACAGAGAGATTGGTTAATTCAATAAATATTAAATTCATTAATTGCTAGTCCTAACCCTTATAAATAAATTCATAGACGCAGAACCCTCTTTCATACTATTAGCTAGCCATGGATGGGGGTTTTCGTCTATCTACGAGGTAGAATCATGAATGTACTGAACAAAATAGAATTATATGAGTTGGTGCATCAACATCCATTATTTACTGGCACAACCGAAGACCAATTTTCCGAATTAATGGAAGCCTGCGAATTGAAATTTTATAAAAAAACAGAAAAAGTCCTGTATGCGAAATCCCACAGGGAAGGCCTCCTTCTCATTTTAACAGGCGTAGCAGAGGTCTATATCGGTGGAGAACATGACAGAAGGGAAATTCTTGAGGTTCTCCAACAAAGTGAAATGATCGGCTTTTCAAGTCTCGCTCAGTTTTTAGGTGAACCGGATGATGCGATTCGGTCTCTTACTGTGGAGGTAGAAGCCGTCGAAGATTTATATTGCCTGAAAATCCCTTA
>JAENZK010000349.1 GCA_016841285.1 Guptibacillus hwajinpoensis
ACTGAATGAATAAATTTTTGACCGCCAAACCCGGGATTGACTGTCATAAATAAGACCATATCAATGTCATCAAGGATGTGTTCAATGGTATTCACTGGTGTAGCAGGATTAAGAACGACACCCGCTTTCACACCAAGATCTTTAATTAAGTGAACTGTTCGATGCAAATGTTTGCAAGCTTCGACATGAACAGTTATTATATCTGCCCCTGCTTTCGCAAACTCCGGAATATATAAATCCGGGTTTTCTATCATTAAATGAACATCTAAAGGGAGTTTGGTAGTTGGCCTTATCGCATTAACAATCAGTGGTCCAATTGTGATGTTTGGAACAAAATGTCCGTCCATTACATCGACATGGATATAATTTGCTCCTCCATTCTCGACGTCATTAATTTCTGCTCCCAATTTAGCAAAGTCTGCTGATAGGATTGATGGTGCGATTTTTATCATTATTAGTACCTCGGCTTTCTTTCTTTTATTTCATCTATAAACAGGGCATAATGCTCGTAGCGGTAGGTTGGAATTTCATTCTCTTCGACTCCTGCTTTTATTGCACATTTGGGCTCTGATAAATGTAGGCACCCTCTAAATTTACAATCAGAGGATCTTTCTCTCATTTCCGGAAACAAGTCGGAAAGTTCTTCGGCTTCTATGTCAATAAAATCTAACGAACTAAACCCAGGTGTATCAGCTACAAGCCCGCCTTCAAATTGAATTAATTCAACATGTCTTGTGGTATGTTTTCCACGTCCTAAATGATTGGATATATCATTTGTCTTTAATGACAATTCTGGTAGTAATGCGTTCAATAGTGATGATTTGCCTACACCAGATTGACCGGCAAATACAGATATTTGATCCCTTAAATAGGGGCGCAGTTTCTCGATCCCATCCTTTGTCTTTGACGACGTAAAGATGACATCATAACCTATTTGTTTATAATCACTTGCGTAGTTATTGATTTTTTCCAAGCTTTCCTGATCTAATAAATCCATCTTTGTAATACAAATAACAGGGGTAATATGATTTGATTCTATTAGCACCAAAAAACGGTCCAGTAGAATGGGACTAAAACTTGGTTCAACCGCCGAAAACACTAGAATAGCTTGATCAACGTTTGATATAGGCGGCCTAACAAGTTCGTTTTTTCTTTCCTTAATGTCCATAATATAGCCTTCATTTTCATTTTCAGCTTCAAACACAACATAGTCTCCAACAAGAGGGGTGATTCCGTTCTTTCTAAAAACACCCCTTCCGCGACATTGGGTAATACCTTCGTCATGGATAACATAATAGAACCCACTTAGTGCTTTCATTATTTTTCCCTCTGCCATGTGTACCTCCAAATTTAATATTTATTTCTCAAGTTAAGGAACAGAATCATAACTAATTTCACCGCTGTCTAATAAATTCCCGTTAACCAATATTTTATATGACGCTTTTCCGTTATAAGGAATAACCAATTTAATAGGAATTTCTGTAGTCTCTTTGATTTTAATGACATAGGGTTTTCCAGCCATCTCATGTTCCATATCATCTATGTAGACTTCTACTGTTTCTTCTATGAAGCCTTCGTCACTGTTAAAAGGTATAATCTTTGTAAACTCATAGACTTTTGGTTCTGGCCCCTTTGATAATACGACTTTGACCATGCTCCCTTTTCTAATCGTGGTTCCATTTTTGGGTTCCTGAGAAATGACAAGACCACTATCAACCTCATTGGAATACTTCTGGTCACTTTTATCTAGTGATAAATTATTATCTTCAATAAATTTATCTACCTTCTCCTCAGTCCATCCCAGCATATTTGGCATTTTCAATTGCGGCCCCTTACTTACTTGAAAAATCACCCACATCCCTTTCATTTCATCAGGGTTTAAAGGTTCATCGGGTTTAGGCTGGAGTTGACCTACTATTTCATTCTCCGGTTTTTCACTATCTATATAATTGGGTAAGATATGATCCGAACTAATCCCATGAATCTCAAGTTCACGTTTCGCATCTTCAAGCTGATAACCGATAAAGTTTTCAAACTTAATCTTTTCTTTACCTAGACTTTCATATACAGTGACTTCGAACCCTTCTTTGACAGTTGAATTAACCGGTGGATTGGTCTTTATTACTAGTCCTTCAGGAACTGACTCATCAACTATTTTCTCCGGTTTAACCTTTAAACCAACCGACTGCAATTCATCGATAGCCTCTGCAATAGCAAGATTCGTTACATCTGGAATAATAACATCCTTTGGCTCTAGTAGGGGAGGAATCACAAATAATGCCACAATTGCCAGTACAGCCAATAATAAAACCCCTATTATAAATGCTTTAATTCTCTTTTTGGGCTGTTTTTTATTTTCTTTTTTAATTGGATGAACAATCGTATCATGAGACGGTTTTAATTGATGTTCAGATGTAATAATCGGAATTGCCTTTGTTGCCTCATCATCTTCCGGAATAATGAACTTTTGTTCATTTACACGGCTGGGATCTAAAGCCGTTTCTAAATCCATTCTCATCTCTGTAACACTATCATATCTTCTAAAAGGGTCTTTAACTGTTGCTTTTAAAACAATATTTTCAACACTTTGAGGTATATCCGGGTTCCATCTTTTAGGTGATGGTGTTTCACTTTGCAAATGCTTCAAAGCTATGGAAATAGCAGATTCTCCTGAAAACGGAAGACGTCCTGTCAAAAGTTCGAACATGACGACGCCAATTGAATAAATATCTGATTTTTTATTCGCCATTCCACCTCGTGCTTGCTCCGGGGATAGATAATGTACAGAACCAAGTACTGAATTTGTTTGTGTAATTGAAGTCGCAGTTAATGCCATGGCAATCCCAAAATCAGTAACTTTTACATGTCCAAGGTTGTCAATTAAAATGTTATGAGGTTTTATATCACGGTGAACAATCTGGTTTTGGTGGGCATGCTCAATAGCAGATGTTATTTGCTCCATAATACCAATAACTTCTTTAATTGAAATCACTTTGTTTTGTTGTATATATTGCTTTAACGTTTTCCCTTCGACATACTCGAGTACAATAAAGTAAATATCTTCCTCTTCACCGACATCATAAATACTCACGATATTGGGGTGATTGAGACTTGTTGCTGAGTGAGCTTCTCGACGAAAACGTTTAATAAATTCATCATCATTTGAAAATTCCGGTCTTAAAACCTTAACAGCAACATGACGATCTAATATGATATCATGTGCTAGGTAAACGTTAGCCATTCCGCCGCCGCCGATTATTTCCAAAATTTTGTATCGACCACTTAACCGTCTACCAATCATCAAATTTCATCACTCACTTCCACTTTCCGTCCAGTCATGCTTAACAATGGCAACTGAAATGTTATCATCTCCACCGGCTTCATTTGCTTTTGTAATAAGCTGCCTAGCCTTGACCTCTAATTCGCTATCATCGTTCAAAACCTTGTGAATATCGTGGGTTGAAACTTTATTTGTTAGTCCATCCGAACAAAGGAGTAGAATATCATTTTCTTCCCATTCCAACGACTTAATATCCATCGTTACTTCGGTTTCAGTTCCCAATGCACGCATTAACACATTTTTTCGTGGATGATGTTCGGCGTCCTCTGGGGAAATTTGTCCGCTTCGAACCAATTCATAAACTAATGAATGATCATCAGTTATTTGCGCAAACCCATTGTTGTTTAAAATATAGCAACGGCTATCGCCAATATTGCCCACCGTGATAAATTCCTGATTTAGGACAACAACAACGATTGTCGTCCCCATCCCTTGGCAATCTTCATTCTCCCTAGCATACTGATAAATTGAAGTATTTACGTTTCTTACCGCTTCTTTTAACCAACCTTCTGTTTTTTCAGGTGTGGTTAATTGCTCTGGGTTTTGCAATAACCATTGTTTTTCAATCTCTGTTATGGCCATCTGACTTGCCACATCTCCGGCTTGATGTCCCCCCATACCATCAGCTACAACCACTAAAGCTAATCCGTTTTCATGGAAGAATATCCCACCATTATCTTCATTATGTTGCCGAACCCTTCCCCTATCAGTTAAAAAAACTGACTTCATAGTTTCACCTCGCCTCTTCTTTTCGCTCCTTCGCTCGCAACTGACCGCAAGCAGCTTCGATATCATGTCCTTGTTCTCTACGAATCGTAACGTTAATGCCATTTTTCTTTAATGTTTTTTCAAATTCAAAGATTTGGCTTTTAGGGGTTCTAACATAATCCCGTTCAGGAACATAATTCACAGGAATTAAATTTACATGACACTTTAGGCCTTTAATTAATCGTGATAATTCCTCAGCATGTTCGACTTGGTCATTCACGCCACCAAACAAACCGTATTCAAAGGTAATCCGGCGCCCTGTTTTTTCTTTATAATATTTAACCGCTTTGATTAAATCCGCTAGGTCATATGCCTTTTTGATCGGCATTAAGCGGCTGCG